>JAYFRN010000017.1 GCA_034925865.1 Oscillospiraceae bacterium
TATTATTTGTTTCCCGGGGCTCTGTAACGTTTTCGGTCTCGCTTTCACTGACATTATTTGTTTCCATGAAATCGTCCGGAGCTGTTTCGGATATTATTCCGGTATCGGATATGTCTGTTTGGGGCACAGTTCCGGTGCCGACAATTCCGATATCAGTGATATTTGTTTCGCTTGCCATATTACCGGGTAATCTTGAATCCGTTTCAATTTCCACGCATGATGCAAGCAGGAATATTGTGATAAACACAATAGACAATAAAACTGTTATATGTTTTTTCATTTGTTTACTCCTGTTTGGAAAAACTGATACCGTCCCCCGGAACAGGCGAGGCCTGTTCCGGGGATGTGGTTTATGGAGGAACGGATAGGTGTGGTCAACTCAATACACGCATGAATCACCGCATAACGGCTTTCCCGTATCAATAGAATATTAAGGTATCAGGTTCGCAGGGTCCGGTAATTCTCGTCGCTCCCTCAGCTTTCTTTTCCGGTGGTCATCACTTACCGAAGGTCTGTTTGTCTTGCTTACAAAAATATAGGTTTTGCAGCTCTTTTGTGCCGAATAAGTAATCAGTGTTATACAAGTTAAGATCTCCCCATTTTTTGTTTTCTTTCGAATATATTATATCAAACTGTTTTCTTGTGATTCCGAAATAGTTAATGAAATTTATAATGTTTCTGTCTTTTCCATTGAACTTTTCTAAAAAAGTCTCGAAAAGCGGAAGTGTCACAGCTTCTATCAATCTATGTTCTATTCTGTAGTAGGTTGACGTATGTATGATATCTTCCGGAACATATTCAAAAAAATCGGGGATTTCCGAAGGCACATATTTATCGTACAAGAACATCGGATTGTTGAAATAGTCCGGCGAAAACCATTCGTCATAATCCCTTTCAACATCAAACACATACTCGAAATTATGTCTGTTGTCGATATCTTCCTGTTTTCTGACGTTGTATGCATTCCATCTTGCTTTAAAATCATCCCAAAAAGCCATATACTCTTCTTTTGAGATATTAAAGTACTCGCAAAAATGACCGTAGCAGCTAACATTAGTGCCTCTGAAAATTTCAAAATAAAAATTATACTGTTCTAAGGTAAGAAAACTCAACGAAAAACTGTATTCTATTGCGCCATACATCTCTCCGTTTCTGCCGTTATATGAAGCTCCGTTATGATTCGGGAGCTTTTCGTCGACAAAGGTGAAAGGCTCTTTGCTTCCGGTCTCTTCGGTTTCCGTAGTAACAACCGTTTTCGGTTGTTCCTGCGTATTACACTGCGGATCGTCAATGCTTGAAGTTTTCATGTCATCAATGGTTGATATATCCCAGGTAGTATTGGTCTCACCCGACTGTGTTGTATTAACAACAGGCATAACGCAAGAGGAGAATAACAGTAAGATAAACAGTAAAATACAAGTTAGTAATTTTTGTTTTTTCATTGGTTTCTCCTGTTTGGATAAAACTGATACCGTTACCCCCGGAACAGGCGAGGGCTGTTCCGGGGATGCGGTTTATGGAGGGGGTAAAATAATCACCCATCGAGACGAAGGGACGCGTCGATGTTGTATATGTCGCTTACTGTTTTTGCTGCCGCAATCTCTTTTTTCAGTGCTTCTTTATCATCGAAAATACGGTCAACATCGTATTTATACATACAGCCTCCTGTAGCTTCAAATGTCTTATTAAAACATTCAATAAATTCGTCTTTGCTTAGCTCAAATTCATAAGCCATTTCCGGGATGCTAAATCTCATAAACTCAGCAACATAACCATTTGTATATTTTGTTTCGTTTGGGTCAAATGTTATGCTTTCCTCAAATTTCAACATATGAGCTTCATCTTTGTGTCGTAAATGCCAATATAAATCAATTTTAAAATTCATCTCCATTTCCAGTTTTCTGTGTTCGTAGAACCTGTCACGCCATTTTATTGACCACTGCTCATATTCCTCCGCGGTCCCGTTATACAGCAAGTCGATATTATAATCTGCAACATATCGCATGGGATAATTATTATATATTTGCTCAAAAACCTCGCGCGGCACATTAAGATCATGTACGAAGCTGTATATCGTAGTATGAGGCCATTCGCAATTGTCGGTTGCGTCTCTTTTGTTTTCTTCCGCAATTCTCTTTCGCCTTGCGTCGGCTTGTTCTTGTGATACTAAACTTTCGTAAACATATTGGGTTAACTCTTCAGGAAGATAATGATAATTATTCATGTCATGTATACATTCGACATCAATATTATATATTTCTTCAATAGATCGTGTTTCTGGCGGTTCTTCTGATATTGGAGGCTCATCTGAATTAAGTATAATTTGGGTATCTGTATGCTCTGTTTCCTTGACTTCATTTAAACCTGTGCTCGGAACTATGGTTTCGTCCGATTCCATATGCAACGTTTCTTCATTGGCATTTATGGGATTAGCTCCCGGATAATTACTGTAATCGGGGTATTCATCCGCACATGAAGTGAAAAATATTAAAACCAATACTGAAAAAATAATGATAAATGACTTTTTAAAGAATATATTCATTATTGCCCGCTCCTTTGCTACAATATAATTGTGGTCTCATCTCAGTAGCCCATCGGTATGATTGCCGCAGGCGCAACAGCTGGGATAATTGGAAGTATACACAGTACGTGTATGGCTAGAATTTCACGTGCATGTCTGAAGCTGCGCGTGACCAGATGTTGTTATATGCCGATACCCCGGAACAGGCGAGGCCTGTTCCGGGGATAGGTCTTAGATGGAAAATTTAATATGGATATAAGAGTTAATGCTTAATTTATTTTTAGCTTTTCAAGCCTATCTGCCATATCCATAACCTCATCATATGCAATTTTTGTATATGAAGCTTCTTCAGTCCATTCTGGAAGGCATCTGAGCTTTTCTATCATAATATCAAGCTCATTATCGTTTATCTTTTGTTTTTCAAAATCTTCCTTTGACATCTTCGAAACATCATATACCATATGAAGTCCTGTTTCTTCGCTGAATAACGCAAAATAATTTTTACAGGCCTTCATCGCATCTATCTCGCTGCCGTACATAAACAAATCGACCAATTCTTTTGGCTCAAGAAGCGTTTCTACCTGCTCTCTTGTGAATTTTAACTCTCTTATCATAAACATTAAAACAGGTTCTCCGAATGTAAAATTGGTTGAATGCATCTTATCCTCAAATTTTTTGACTGCATTTTCTAGAATTTCCTGCGGTATATCTTTAAAAACCTTAGATCCATATGAAAAACCATCATAAAAAGACAAAGGATAATCCTGAAAAAGACCCATAAAACCATCCCATTTTCCCGTAGGAGAAAACTTTATCTCATTAATCCACCAATCTTTAGAATAAAAATACAAATGACAATAATCGTAATAATTAATATTACCGGGTACAAAAGCTTCTTTTGTTTCGCTAGAAGTTTCAGAGGTATATTCAAGACTTATGCTGGGAACTTTATCAGTTTTCGAAATATTTGTAGAAATATCATCTGCTCCACCCGATGCACCTGGAATATATGTAGGTATTTCGCCATCGTAACACGCACTCATAATAATCATAACAAATAATGTTATGATTATTATGATCAAGGCTTTATTAAAAATTTTCATATATGTTCCTTTCATATTGAAGAACTTAATACCCATGTCGAATGTGGGTAAAACCACAGAGGATTTGCCGTATTGGAGTAAGTCAATGGATTAAAATCATATGGTTCGCCATTAGAATCATATATACAGCGGTCTGTTATAATATGTGTAATAATATTCACTCATGGAATGGTTACAGCCAGATTTGACGTTGTTTCCTGAGCTTGTGATCTTTACGCTTTCCGCGACTTTCGTTTCCACATACTCGCTCAGAACCTCTCGCAGTATTTGTGAATACGGTTTCGCGTATTTTTCTTCCTCCGGACGTTCGTCCTGATACTTCATCCAATCGTCTTCACTTAATTTACCTTTGAAGTAAAGAGAACGCATTTCCTTTGTCTTTTCTGACTCGTAGGAATCCTCCTAAAACTTGAGATTTAAATGATTGATTCTACATACATATATACGTAAAAAACAGCCCGATAGGTGTCAACTTTTTAAAAATATTTCCAAAAACTTTTAAATTATTTTTACATACAGGAAAAAGCTTCAAAGTAAAATATGTTCATATTACTATTGCCATATTATCACCAATGGCAACTTATGTCAACAACTATTTTGTTATATTCGGAGGTTATAATAATTATTTATTAATAAGGAGAAATTAAAGATGTCTAATGCCTTGGTTCCAATATTTACCGTCATAAGAGGTTTTATAATTTGTCAATTAATTTTGGACTTCTAAATTTATCTTAAATTCTCCTTGTTTAAATATTAATTTCCCTTTTTATATTTTTTTGCATTGAAGGTTAAAAATTCATCGAGAGTATCGATTTTAAGATTGACCGTTTGATGCCATTTATCAAACAGCTCATTCAAATCAAATACATCGGAAACAGTATATGACGATTGGGGTATATAGATCGGCGATGCTTCGTTCCACGAAACAGATCCGTATTCGCAACAGAATTCATCCCTCCCTGTACAAAATTCAATTTCACCTCCGACAGCTTGTGATTGTAAATATTTTCGTAATGTACGTTTATATCCCAATGTTCTGTCATCATTTAAAAAAAATGTCACTATAGAATCATTATAAGCATAATCTAAAGTATAGTTTGAAGTATTATCAAATGAATAAACACCGTCTGTTCTAAAAATCCAAGTATTACCAACTGAATTGGAAAGTTTGGAAAAGACAAAGCAATTTTGTGCTTGAAAAGCCTGTATTGTAAAATTTCCGTATATAGCGGTAGGGTCGCTGAAGGTGATAGTATGTCCAAATGCTGTAAGTGAGGTAATAAATAAATTAGGATCATAACTTGGTTCATCAAAATGCATAGTTAATATTGCATTATCAATTACGAAGTGTGAAAATTTTATATTGCTTGTCACACCGCTTTGAATCTTGCCTAAAAAGGCACTGAAAGCATCAGAATCGGACTGTGTCGCAACCGTTGAGATATACAGTGATCCATCGATACTGGCAAGTATGCCATCTGAAAAATCAAAACAATTATTTCCCTTGGGAACATTTATTGCTTTCAATGCATTCAGTCCCATAAATGCTTGCTCATCAATCGTTTTTACACTTTTACCGAGTGTAACAGTGGTAATCAGCGCTGCTGATGGAGAAAATTTCAATGCGTCAGCGGAAATGGCTGTCACAGTGTCTGGGATAACAACATTCGTGTCAGTACCAGTATAGGATAGTAACACACCGTTTTCAATCGTAAAGAACTCTTTTGTTTTCTGTGATTCCGAAGAGCGGTTCAGAATTTTTTGTATGGTAATTACCGAAACGACAATTATTAGGCATACGCATGCTGCTACCGCTAAATAACGCCATAAAAAATATTCTTTCATTTTTTTGATATTAGAAGAATCATTTATAATTTTGCGATCAAGCTTTTTCATATAAAAAAACTCCTCATATAAGTTTTTTATCAATATTTAAATTTACTTTAATTAAAGTCTTAATAATGTTCCTCCGTAATAAATTTGTTTTTGTTTGAACCATATAAGCACTGTCAGCCATAAATATAGCTTACGGACTTATCGTATACCGTTCTGGTATTCCGTTTAACCGAATGAACATCACCATATTGAATTTTTTTATTAAATATTGCTTTAGCCATAAACAGCGAAAGCCTATAACACCGCAATGAATTTCCGTATTTGTTATTTGTACTAGGCGTACTGGTAGTTTCGCTCCAGCTCATAGCAGATAAAGAATCGTCATCAATTCCTTGACTCCAATGTTCACCATCGTAAATTGTCTTATAATTTGTTAATAAATTTTGAACTTCTAAGTTTGTCATAAATTCTCCTTGTTTTAATATTAATTGTCTTTTTTATATTTTTTTGCATTGAAGGTTAAAAATTTATCGAGAGTATCGATTTTAAGATTGACTCGTTTGATGCCATTATCATACAGCTCATTATAATTAAATACATCCGAAGCAGGATTTGACATTTGCGGTATATAGATAGATGATGCTGAGTTCCACGAAACAGATCCATATTCGCAACAGAATTCATCTCTCCTATAGAATATTCAATTTCATCTCTTATAGCTTGTAATTTGTAAATATTTTCGTAATACACTCCCCGATGACAGATTAAGCAAAATCTATTATAAATTTTGAGATTTTCAGATGATCGATTCTATATATATAAACGTAAAAAACAGACCGATAGGTGTCAACTTTTCAAAAATATTTTCAAAAATATTAAAATATTTTTGAAAATATTTTTTACAGCAGCTTTATTCAGTAAAAATTTTATGATAATCGAATATATACTCTATAAAATGTGCGAAATCAGCAATGCAAGGCATGAAAAAAGCAGCCCGAACCGCGATGCGGTTCGGGCTGCTGGTCTTGCTTATTCCGTTTTATTATCTCGGCAATTAAATAATTACCGTTGAAAGAGAGAAAAGGCTCTGGTATATGGGCTTTTCTCTCTTATAAAACACGATTTATTTAAATGCCGTTTAATAATTTCCGGATGTGCTGAAAGTCCGGCTTTTATCTTCCCTTGAAGAAAGTTTTCGGGGGGCGTCGGTTTTTAAAGGCGTCCGGCCCTTTTATAAAGAGAGATTTCTGATTCTTTCGGCGGCTTCAATCACGTTTTCGCGGCTGCCAAAGGCGGTTAAACGGAAATATCCCTCGCCGTTGGAGCCGAATCCGGCGCCTGGGGTGCCGACTAAGGCGGACTTTTCAAGAAGCAGGTCAAAGAATTCCCATGATTTAAGTCCGTTCGGGCATTTCATGAAGATATAAGGCGCGTTCACTCCTCCGAATAGCTTTATTCCGGAATGAGAGGATGATTCGAAATCTGAGAGAGCGGATATGATGATACGCGCGTTTTCATGGTAGTATTCAATGTTGCGCCGCGATTCGGAAAGCCCTTCGGGAGTAAATACAGCCTCTGCGCCACGCTGAATGATGTATGGTACGCCGTTGAATTTTGTCGTCTGACGTCTGAGCCAGAGCTTGCTGAGTTTTATGTTGTTGCGGACAAGAGAGTCAGGAATGACCGTATAGCCGCAGCGGGTGCCCGTGAAGCCGGCGGTTTTGGAAAGAGAGCATACTTCAATGGCACATTCGCGTGCGCGGGGGAGCTCAAAGATGCTGTGCGGAATGCCGGGTTCGGTGATAAAGGATTCATATGCGGCGTCAAAAATTATTACTGAACCGTATGAGATAGCGAAATCAATCCATTTTGAGAGCGTTTCACGTGTGTAGGCCGAGCCTGTCGGATTGTTCGGAGAGCAAATGTATATTAGATCGGGCTTTTCTGTTACAGATGACGGGGGAGAAGGCAGGAAGCCGTTTGATTCATTGCCGTCCGCGAAAAGAATGCGGTTGCCCGACATCGTATTTGTGTCGAAATAAGTGGGATAAACCGGGTTCGGAATGAGGGTAATAGAACCTGGAGCGAAAATATCAAGCATATTGCCGAGGTCGCTTTTTGCTCCGTCGCTGATAAATATCTCGTTGGGATTAAGCTCTACACTGAAATTCGTATAATAACGGGTTATTGCCTCACGTAAAAAGCCATAGCCTTGCTCCGGGCCGTATCCGCGGAAGGTTTTTGCGTCTGCCATTTCATCGCATGCTTTTTTCATTGCTGAGACGACGGTAAGAGGTAGGGGAAGAGTAACGTCGCCTATGCCAAGTCTGATCACATTACGTGAGGGATCACGGGCGGAGAAAGCGGCAACTCTCTTGGATATTTCAGAAAAAAGATAGCTTTCGGGTATAAGTGAAAAATTATTGTTTATCATTTAATATTACTCTGCATCAGCCGGATATGTTTTTGGCATACAGCGCTTGTGCTCGCTCCTTGAATGAAATTTATCGATTATCGCACGGTTCTGAGGAGTGACCGTGCCATTGAGAAGATACTCGTCTATGGCCTTGTAGGTAACGCCCATTTCCATTTCATCTGTCTGACCCTCAAAAAGTCCGGCCGACGGCGCTTTTGTGATTATATTGTCCGGTGCTCCGAGGTATCTGAGAAGCTCGTATATTTCTGTAACGGTAAGGTCGGAGATCGCATTGAAATCATATGCCCCATCTCCGAATTTCGTGAAATATCCCATATATGCTTCGCTTCGATTGCCGGTTCCGGCGACGAGTCTGTTTTCGGCGGCGCCGATTGCATAAAGAGTCGTCATACGCAGCCTTGGAGCGATATTATTGAGCGCGGCGGAGTTGAGCCCGGCGACGGCACCGACTGCTTCAACAATGGCTTTTTTCGCGGCCGTAAGATCGACAACCCTGGTTTCGATATGATACTTTTCGGCTGCTTCGCGCGCGTCGGCCATATCCTCGCCGAAATTGCGTTTGGATTCGCACGGCATCATTATTCCGACGGCGTTTTCACACGCAAGCTTGCAGAGAATTCCGACGAGAGCGCTGTCTTTTCCTCCGCTGTTTCCGTAAACTATGCCTTTTGCTCCGGATTCTTCGAGAATACGTTTTATAAACGCGACTCGCTTTTCGGTTTCTTTCGCATAATCTCTCATTTTTATAACATGCCTTTCTTTGTTATTCAATAGCTGTTATGATTTATTTTAAGTGTTCAATGCTTATCTTGCGAATATCTGACCGCACATATACTTCGCAAAGTCCTGCAGTAAACTGTCCTCTATATCTGTTTTAAAAATATCCTCATTCAGATAGCAATTCACTGTTTTGCTGATAATTGGCGCATATTGCTCCGGGACGTGTGCAATTCCCCAATATCCGCCGTCCTTCTTTGAAAGAATTAGATTGTCTTTCGTGTAAGCAAGGACACGGCAAAGATTCAATACAACATAAATAGGATTTTCTTTTATTTCATCTTCTGCATTTTCGATGTCGCACTTTATGCTGTCTAGATAATCGAGGTGCGGAACCTCACCAAAAATCACTTTTTCTGAATTACCATAGATGGTAATACAAGCGTTTTTGATAATTGTAAAATGTGCCGCTAAATCATTGTCAGTACCATTCATTCGCAAGCAATATTCTTCTAAGTTATCTGAGCATTTTTGTTTATGAAGATTAGAAAAATGCAGTTCGAATGGCGTAGGATAAATAAAATCACGAGTGTATCTTTCAAGCACCACACTCATTTCCAAACCTTTTGGAGGACAATTTTTATCTATTATAAGCAATCCTTTAATATATTGTTTTTTCTGCTCCAATGTTGGCTTTATCTTAACTACGACAATAAAATCAATATCGCTTTTATTCCAATTAAAACAACCGAGCGCAAGAGAACCATGAACATATATACCGATCAAGTTGTCCGAAAAAACTTCTGTGCTCAGGTTTGTTATTTGGTTTAGAATATTTTGCACTCTTGTATCCAAATTTATCATACTTTATAAATATTAATTATCTGTATATTGGATTTAACATGTGGGTTTGCAGAGTATTGCGATAAATTACACCTTTTGTCCTGTTTCCTTGCTTTCTTTACACCGCAGGGCGGCGGAAATAAAGCCCTTGAATATCGGATGCGGTTTATTCGGACGGCTTTTAAATTCCGGGTGGAACTGAACCCCGATATAAAACTCGTGATTGGGAAGCTCTATTGTTTCGACTATGCGTCCGTCCGGCGAAATACCGCCGAAACACATGCCGGCTTTCCGGAAAGCTTCACGGTAATTATTGTTGAATTCATATCTGTGACGGTGACGCTCTGAAATGACATCCAGATCGTAAAGCTTGCGCAGCAGCGAGCCTTCGGCTGTGGCGCACGGATAACTTCCGAGACGCAGCGTTCCGCCCTTAGGAACCAGCTCATTCTGATCCGGCAGAAATGCGATCACTTTGTTATCGCTCGATTCGTTGAATTCGGCAGAGTCTGCGTCAGAAAGATCAAGCACATTTCGGGCATATTCTATTACGGAAACCTGCATTCCGAGGCAAATCCCGAAGAATGGGATGCCGTGAGTACGGGCGTATCCGGCGGCGATAATCATGCCTTCGATTCCGCGCACTCCGAAGCCGCCCGGAATTATTATGCCATCCGCTTCCGAGAGAAGATAAGAAACGGTTTCGGTTGTAATAAGCTCTGAGTCGATCCATACTATATCGATAAGTGCTCCGTTTTCATATCCGGCATGCTTGAGAGCCTCGACGACAGAAAGATATGCGTCGTGAAGCTTTGTGTATTTGCCTACCAAAGCGATTCTGACACTGATTTTACGTGTAGCAATCCTTTCAAGCATCTTAATCCAGTCATTCATATCCGGTTCGGGAGCGTCAATATTCAGTTCGCGAAGAACAGCCTTTGACAGCCCGTTCTTTTCAAGCATGATTGGGGCTTCATAAAGTACGGGAACGGTAATGTTTTCTATTACACAGTCCGGCTTTACGTTGCAGAACAGAGATATTTTGTTTTTAACGCTTTCGTCAATCGGTTCGTCACAGCGCAGGACAATTATATCCGGGAATATACCCATTCCCTGAAGCTCTTTAACGGAGTGTTGCGTAGGCTTTGATTTATGTTCGCCGGAGGATTTTATATACGGAACAAGGGTGACGTGGATAAACAGAGAATTTCCGCGCCCGACCTCGCGCCCGATCTGCCTTATCGCTTCAATGAACGGCTGGCTTTCGATGTCACCGGCGACGCCGCCGATTTCGGTAATTACGACATCGGCATTCGTTTTTGCGCCGACACGATAAATAAATTCTTTTATTTCGTTTGTTATATGCGGGATGACTTGAACCGTTTCGCCGAGATATTCGCCGCCGCGTTCTTTATGTAGTACATTCCAGTATACCTTACCGGTGGTCAGGTTGGAATATTTGTTCAGATCCTCGTCGATGAACCGTTCGTAATGACCGAGGTCAAGATCGGTTTCCGCGCCGTCGTCGGTGACGAAAACTTCGCCGTGCTGATATGGGCTCATCGTTCCCGGATCGACGTTTATGTACGGATCAAGCTTTTGCGCGGCGATCTTAAGCCCTCGGGATTTTAAAAGTCTTCCGAGCGAAGCGGCAGTGATTCCTTTGCCGAGTCCGGAAACGACGCCCCCGGTTACAAAAATATATTTAGGAGTTTTTCTATCGGTTTCCATATGTTCGGCCTCTTTATATTAATATTATTATTTTCATTCCCACTCGATAATCCATAGCTATCTTTGTGTAATATGACTTACATTTTGAGATTCTTTACACATGCATTATATTAATTAGTTCACTGCATTTTTGCTGTCGACGTCATCCGGTACGCTTTTGGAACGCTCGATAGCTGCATTATCACTTTCAGGTGTAAGTGCAAGCTGGTGAAGATAGAGCGTTACTGCTTCGTTGAAAAAATCCGACCGCGAGTATGCTCTATGACCTTCTCGCCTTTGTTCATCCACGTATGCGTCGATTGTATCAATCATTCCAGTTGTGGTGTGAATCGTGATAGGGATTCGCCTGGTCGCTCCCTTCATCGGTCTTCCGTATGTCATTGATGCTCCTTCTCATTTCGCCGTCCGGTTTACGAATGCTGCGTCTGCAATTCCGTCCAGACGCATTCTAATGTCCGGCGCGAGTGCTGCTGTCCATCTTTTCGGTATAGCGCTGTATCCGTAGAAAGCTCCCGCCAGCCCTCCGGTGATGGCTGCAATCGTGTCAGCATCTCCACCGAGGTTCGCTGCCTTTACGATGGTGTCCTCGAAGCTCGTTGTGCTCCTGAAACATGCGAGCGCACATTTCATGCTGTCAACCACATACCCGGTCGGGTTGGGTTCGTATCTGTACATTTGGTCTGCGCTGTATTGCGTACCTTCCAGAAGTTGTTCAATTCCGAGCAGCGAAAACTGTCTTTCCACGGTTATTAAGTATATCATATCTGTATATGTTTCGCAAGCCTCATTTGAATTTTTATCGTAGTGTGTCATCTGAGCAATGGCTGTGGCTGTCTCGACAGCTTCTAGTCTCTCTTTATAAAAAAGACCAGGATATACCGTCCGCATGAGTGCTCCGTTGCCTCCGCTGCGGTTTCCATTTCTGCGAGCGGTGTAAGCGCTGGCTTGATACCAGTTGCCTTCTGAAGGCTTGTCGATTACAGAAAGAGGCTTACTAGAAATGTTCCCAGTTGCGAGTGTTGCAGCACGTGTGATGCTGGCACTGCAGGTAGCGCCGATATCCTTTGGGCGGCTCCGGTACCATTTTAGAAAGCGAGCACCTACTTCTTCAATAGGGTTGTCGGGGTTTGCTACGATACCTTCTGCAACAGCAAGCGTCACTTGATGCGTTGCCATTATGCCACACGAATAGAACCCTGCCAGCCAACAGGCTGGTAGAGAGGTTCTAAATCAAGTGGCACATGGGAAGTCAACGCATCAAGCGGCTCCGGGGCACTAAGCTTGCTTTATTATAATTATTCAGTTGTAGGGTTGTTTTTCTTATTTGTTTGCCATACGGAACGAAATCGGAGGAAAGATTACATTCTCTCCGCAGTTCACACATTTTTCCGTAGCATAGCCGTGATTGCCTTTATATATCGTCGTTATCTTATGACCGCAGTATGGGCATAGTCGTGCGACCGTTATCCTTGCTGTGCAGTCCTCGCGAAGCTTGTCCTGTTCACTCTTAACCTTTGCATATAGCACCGGGTTGGTTTCCCGAACATTAACTTTTGGCATAGTCATTTACTTCCGTTATAGTCAACATCAATCAGACAATATGGATTGTCAAGATGGTTATTTTCAAGTAGTCCGAGTTGTTTCATGCGGATAGCAAGTGCGGTCTTTGAAACGCCAAGAAAGGCTGCAAGATTGCTGAACTGTTCATATACTTTCGGAAAGTATATCTTGTTCAGTGTTTTAATTTTGCCATCAATTCCGAATAGGAACATACCGCGATCGATGATTTCAAATGGGAGTAGTATTGCCGAAGCAAGCGCATAAGTCCCGTATTTGTGATATATCAGGTGTTTGATAGGACTTTCCGTTTGCAATAAATATACCGTTGCCACAATAAACGGTGTTTCCTTCAGGTTCCGAACATGCAGAAAATCCCCATTTATGCGGACATTCTTCCATACCGTAATTTTTATTAGTATCCCATGGAGCACATGATACAGTTTCATTTCAATCATCCTTAATCACTGACAAAATATCAGTTTCAATATCTTCTATCCACTCTGCGGGAACATTGTCGTAATTCATCAGGCAGAGCATAGCATTTATATCACAAAGCCGGGCAAGTCTGAGCCAGTCTGTTGGCAGAAGAGTTTCCGATGCCGAATTTTGCTGTTACGGATAAAATGCTGTATGGACAAACCTTGACGCTGGGCTTCCGCAACAGAATATTTAATTGCAATTTCGGAACAGTCAACTGATGTTACCATAGCATTTTTCTTGCAAAGCTCACGGGAATAACCACCCTCACCGCAGCCAAGGTCAAGTATCGTTTTATTGCTTACATCACGCATTAAGTTAAGCATATATGGCATGATAAAAGCCATCCGACTTTCACCTGCCTGTGCAAGCTCTATCCATTCTTTGCCAAGGTTGTTCCATGATTTTGTTGAGTTATCTTGCTTCATCTTCCACCCTCCATAAATTCCTCGCCGAGTTTTTTTACGGCTTCAAAATACTTTTCATTCAAGCGGTAATAAAACCGTCTGCCTTCGTTTCGACCGAGTACCACGCCTGCATCATACAGCAACTGCATATGATAATACAGCGTGTTATTCGGTACATTCAGCTCCCTTGACATATCCATCAGATAGCTTTCCTTTTTGCGCAAAATGCGTATGACATCGCAACGTGTTTTATCCGAAAACAGCTTGCCGATATCGTCAAAGCTTAGTTTGATATCACGATTTATATATTCAGATAAATATTGATAGAATTCAAATCCCAGATAAAACAAATGCGCATCCTCAGCACGGCAGAATTTAACCAATGCAGAATTAAACAGCACAGGAGCAATCATTATATTCTCATCTTTTTCCACAAGCTGCGCCTTTTCAAGGTACATGCGGATACGCTGCTCATCCTCAAACGGCTTAAAACTGGATTTAATATACGCATCATAGGTTTGATAGAGCGACAGCGTGACTTCTTTCGCCTTTTCGGCAATTTCGAGCATCTTCTGTTTGTATCCCTCTTTATCAATCAGCGCAGACAGCAATACGTTTTTGGATGCATCGCTGATTTTCATGGAATTGATATATTTTGTTCCTTTGATAATATCACAGGCAATGGGTAGATAGCTGTCATATTCCATTTTATTTCGATCAAAACAAAACAGGAACCGGGCAGTCAGCTCTTCCGGCGATACATCGAACAACATCGTAATCATTTCATCGATGCTTTGAACCTTTGTGTGCTCAGCGCCGGAATACAAGCTGTCAAAAATATTGGTCATATAACAAAGCCGCATATCCTCATTAACAAGCAGCGGAAAAGCATCATTCAGGTTATATAGTTCATTTTTTAGCCGTTTATGAATTTCACGAACCTTTTTCGGAAAGGTAATCGATGGATTTACCTTAAACGGTACAGGAGAACTGAACACAATCGAATGAATAAAATCCTGACAAAGCCCCAGCGTATTGTTGACAGCGTATTTCATGTTGATAGGTACACTCCACTCATTTTAATCTCCCTTTATTCTATCATGTTGGAGAATAAAAGTCAATTTGTTTCAAGTAAATGCTTGACAAATTATGGAGCGTGTGATATAATGAATAGAATTTATATATGAGGTGCAACGATGATTATAAAGTAATTCAAATTTATTGATAGTAAATCACAATGTCCGGAAAGGCTATTCCTTTCGGGCTTGGTTTGTTATTGAAATTTGGGTTGCTTAGCCGTTACGGCGGTATGTATTGTTGCACTATTTTTGTATCTATATGACTTTATGCACATGGATACGTTATAGATGCGACAAACAGCTCTATTTTCGATATGCAATGATTTGCTATCGAAGGTGGAGCTATTTTATTTAATTATTTGGAGGATTATAGCATGGACTTAATGAAAATTGTTGATGTATTAAAAGAAAACGCAACTTGTAACTACAAAGATGATATAGCGATAATATGCTTATATGGATCATTCATTCAAGGCACCGCACACAGTAAATCTGATATTGATTTTTATTTTATCCCTAAGACAAACAGAGGATATGAACTTGCAAAAGCGTTTATAATCAATGATGTTGGATTTGATTTTTGGGCAATTTCATGGGAGAGAGCTGAAAGCATTGCAGCTTACAAACAAGGTTTTGTTTCTTTAATTGCCGATGCACAGGTAATCTGGCAAAGTACCGCTGGAGACAAAGAAAGATTTGAAAAATTAAGAAAGTCTGCATTAGCTCCCACTATAAATTTTCACGAAAGAGTAAAAGAACTATATTCTCAATGTGAGCACCAGTATTGTCAGATATGTACTTCATTTGATTTTCCCGTTCAAAAACAGATTGCTTCAAAGTTAGTTACCAACGTTGTAGAACTACTTGCTTTATTAAATCATACTTACACACACCGGGGTTGGAGACATAGCATTGAGGAGGTCAATCAATTGGACATTATTCCACTTGATTTTTCAAACAAATGTAAGGATATTCTTTACTCCACTGACGGTAACGAATTACAAAAATGCATATGCAATCTTCTTGTTCAGATTCAAGATCTGAATACAGATAAAACCAGCTCTATAACGGATTTTAAAAATGCTTTTGCAGGATTTTATGAAGAAGCCAAATCAATTTATAACAAATTATATCACGCTTGTGATATTTCTGATGGAATAACCGCTATAATGGCTGGAGCTGCATTACAGCAAGATATTATGGACACCATCGGAATAAAGGAATATAAAAAACGGTTTTCTGATATCGTGGGAATGTTTAATCCATCAGATCTGAATGGATATAAAAAAGCAGTAGAATATCACGAAAAGGACTTTCAAACGTTTCTTTCTGAAAACGAAGTTACAGTTTGTCATTATGAAACATATGAACACTTTGAAAAGGAAATGAGGACAGATAAATGAATCATATAAAACGCTCTTATAAAGTTCTTGGAGATTATAATTCAGCATACGAATTTTTAAAATCAGAGTACACACTATTACATTTAAACTCAATGATGCTTCCACAATTTTTTGAGTATGCACATACGCATCCGGCATTTAATCACAAGCTTACTCATCGTATGAGTCTCTGGGAAGAAAACGAAAAAATTGTAGGCTTATGCGGATACGAAATGAATATTGGAGAGGCATATTTAATTTGCGATAATAACCATATTGCTCTACTACCCGAAATGCTGCATGAAGCTGAGCAAAAACTTTCTATCAAAACGGAAAAAGGGTATCAGCTTGTGGTGTCAGTCATGAATTCACAGAAAAAGCACATCAATCTGTTGAAAGATAACGGATACAGTTTCAGCTATTCAGAGCCTGTACGAATTTACCGTTTTGAAAACGGATTTCCGGAGCTTTCTTTGCCTGACGGTTTTGTATGCCATTCTCTTGAAGGGGAGCTTGATTTTGAGAAGCTTAACCGGTGCATTTGGAGAGGATTTAATCATACGGGTCCGGTCGAGTACGATATTGATGCACAAAAGCATTATCTTGGCTTTCACCGACAATTTCACCCAATTCCTTACGTGAGGTCATATTAGTAGACTTCTGTGCCACTGGCACAGAAGTTAAATCTGTACGCTGTCCTTGTCGTTTCATAGAATCAAGTCGCATTTTATACGCAAACGCTTTCTCACTGGGCAGGATTTCTTCACGCTGTAAGTTACTGTCTACCATTGAAAGTACAGCTTCATCATGGCTTAATTCCTGAACACGGGCAGGGATAGTTGTGATACCGGCTATTTCACAGGCGTGTTTTCGTCTGTGTCCTGATACCATTTCATAATTGCCGTTCTCTTTTACTCGGACAAGCACAGGCTGAATCAGTCCTCGTGTTTTGATGCTCTCCACAAGCTCTGCCATACTTTCATCATCCTTCACTTTATACGGATGGTCGGGAAAGTCTGAAATTAGCTCAATGGGAAGATTCATAAGTCTTTCCAGCTTGTTTTCCGCGCGGATGTCATCGGTGGTAAAGAGGTCATCGACAGGGTGAAGTGCGAGATCTATTTTGCCTTTCAAGTTCTGTCACCTCCTTCGTCAGATTCTCATACGCGGCGGCTACCTTGCCGGATTTATCGTATTCAAAGATACTTACACCGGCTGCGGAGCTTTCTGCCGCGCGGATAGAATGTGGAATCTCCGTTTCAAAGACATTGACATGACTGCCGTAATGATTTCGGAGTTCATCAATGACTTCGTTTGCAAGATTAGTACGCCTGTCCACCATTGTGAGCAGAATACCTTCGACACGAAGCTCCAGGTTAATATGCCGTTTCACCTTGCCGACCGAACCCATCAGCAAATCCAAACCTTTTGCAGACAGGAAATGCGGTTGTGCCGGAACAATTAGGCTGTCTGCCGCAGTGAGTGCGTTGACAGTGAGCATACCGAGTGAGGGCGCGCAGTCAATAAGAATGTAATCATAATTCGGTCGTTGCATATCCACATAGGATTTCAGAACGCTTTCACGCCGCATGACATTTACGATACGGATTTCAATACCGGATAGGTCTATGTTCGACGGCAGGAGGTCAAAGCCTTCTTTATGATGAAGCAAAGCCGTGTCGGGAAGTATCTCGTTATCGTCCATAACATCCTGCATGATATTTGCAAGGCTTACGGGTAACTCATCGGGATTCTTATACCCGAGAGCAACGGTCATGCTTGCCTGTGCGTCTGCATCAATCAAAAGTACGCTCTTATCCATACGGGCAAGTCCTGCTCCGAGATTGATGGTTGTTGTGGTCTTGCCAACGCCGCCTTTCTGATTACATACTGAAATGACTTTACATTGGGACATCTTTTTTCCTCCTTCTTATTTGATTTGGCTTTTGAACCACATAAACGCAAAACCATGACTGAAAGCGCAAATAATATATCTACACGGTCGGTGTTCGCCCATCTTTTGGTTTTGCGCTTATGTGGTTGCACTTAATTCGACCTCGTCCCCCAAATGCACGAAAGGAATGCTTCAAGCATCCGGTTTGCTTAACCGGGTTCATAGGAATCTCACCTCTCCGCCTTCATTATGGCCGAGCCGCGAATTACGGAAGTATCATTATTCCTTGTGCCTGTCATCGCCACCACCGGAAGCAATCCGGTTTTTATTGTATAGGTTGAATCGCTCTCTTCCGAAGGGGAAGGTCATGGCGCACCTACAATCACGGCTTAAGGTTTCCCTCAACACAAGTAATGTACCTGAAGAATGTATATTCAATTTTCAAGGTTCAAGGAGGATTTGTTTCTCCTCTCACTACCCAACGGACAAAAAAACCGAAAAATTCAACCCCCTTTGCAAAAAAAATTGAGAAATATCGAAAATGATATTTCTCAAGTCAAATAATTAGATTATTTAGGCAACAAAAAAAGACGGACATCAATCTCAAATAAGATCAATGTCCGTCTTATATTATAGAATTTACGGCTAACTTGTAAGCCACTCGATATTATTCCATCTGGCAAAAAAAGCTTTTTTTAACTCGAAAAGTTGCAAAAAGGTTGCAAAAGCAATTGGGCGAGAATGGCAAAGTCCGCAAACCCACATGATTACAGGGTTTTTCGGCACATCAAAGCCGGTTAATATCATTCCCACTCAATCGTCGCGGGAGGCTTTCCTGTAATATCGTATACAATGCGGTTCACGCCCTTGACTTCGTTTGTAATGCGTGAAGATACCTTTTTCAAAAGCTTATGAGAAAGCGGAGCGTATTCGCATGTCATGAAGTCGTTCGTTTTAACTGCGCGAAGCGCGACTGTATAATCGTATGTCCTGAAATCGCCCATTACACCGACTGATTTCAAATCCGTGAGAACGGCGAAATACTGGCTTGCTTTAACGCGTGATCGTTTCATCTCCTCGCGGAAGATGGCGTCGGCATCCCTGAGAATATCGAGCTTTTCACGGGTTATTTCGCCTATGATCCTTATCGCAAGTCCGGGACCGGGAAACGGCTGACGGTTGACGAGAAAATCGGGAAGCCCGAGCAGTCTTCCTAAATTTCTGACTTCGTCCTTGAAGAGTCCGCGAAGCGGTTCAACAATTCCCGAAAAACGAGTATGTTCCGGTAAGCCTCCGACATTGTGATGACTTTTTATTGTTGCTGTATGATTGGCGCCGGATTCGATGACGTCGGGATATATTGTGCCCTGAGCCAAGAATTTTGCGTCGTTAAATTTTGAGGCCTGTTCTTCGAAAACCTCTACGAAAAGTCGTCCGATTGTTTTACGCTTTTTTTCGGGATCGGATATACCCGAAATTGCAGATAAAAACCTCTCCGAGGCGTCGACTCTGACAAATTTCAGATCGCGTTTTGAAAACACGGATTCTATTTCGTCGCCTTCGTTTTTTCTCATAAATCCGTGATCTACAAAGATACAGATAAGCTGTTCTCCGATCGCTTTTGAAAGAATGGCGGCGCAGACGGAGGAATCGACTCCGCCGGAAAGTCCGAGAATTACTTTTTCATTTCCGATTTTTGCCCGCACCTCGTCAACGGTTGTTTTCAAATAATCGTCCATGGAATAATCTCCGGACGCATGGCACACTTCGTAAAGAAAATTATGGAGAATTTCTTTTCCGCGTTTGGTTTCTTCGACTTCGGGATGGAACTGCACACCATAAAATGAACGCTTTTCATCATAAACAGCCGCGTTCAGACAGGATGCGGTGTTGGCCGCGCTTATAAATCCCTCAGGGAGCTTTGTGACCATGTCGGTATGACTCATCAGAACCGTTTGCGAACCGGACAGCTCTTTAAAAATCGGGCATCCGGTATTTTTAAGCTCCAATTGCGTCTGGCCGTATTCGCTTGAGACGCAGGATTCGACTTTTCCGCCGAGCATATGGCACATAAGCTGCATTCCGTAGCATATTCCGAGCATAGGAATGCCGAGCAAATATATCTGAGCGCTGCACATTGGAGAATCAGGCATGTAAACGGCATTCGGACCGCCTGTAAAAATTATGCCGATAGGATTATATGCTTTGATGGTTTCAATTGAAGCGTCGCAGGGGAGGATCACGGAGTATACATTTTGCTCGCGGACTCTCCTTGCGATCAATTGCTTATATTGGCCGCCGAAATCCAGGATTATGACAGTTTCGTTTTTCATGAATTGATCCTTGTCTTATATGTCATTATTTATTTTCTTTTCCTGATTCAAGGTTGAATTTTGAGTATTCGCCGAATTTGACCGAATAATCGCCTGTAAAGCATCCTGTGCAGAAATCCACCTGTGAACCGGCGCACGCCTTAAGCAGTCCGTCGACAGAAATAAAACCAAGCGAATCAACACCGAGATGCTTTCCGATTTCTTCGACGGTAAGTTTGTTTGCAATCAGTTTGTCTTCGCTGTCTATATCAGTGCCGAAATGACAGGTATGTCTGAATGGCGGAGCGGAAATGCGCATGTGTATTTCCTTTGCGCCGGCGTCACGGAGAGCCGATACGATTTTTGCTCCGGTCGTGCCGCGTACTATGGAATCGTCTACAATGACGATTCGTTTTCCCGATACATTGGCGCGAAGCGGATTAAGCTTAAGACTTACGGCGTTTTCACGCTGCTTCTGGGTCGGATATATAAAGCTTCGGCCGATATATCTGTTTTTAACAAATCCGCTGACAAGCGGTATTCCGCTTTCGGCGGCATATCCTGCGGCTGCTTCCAATCCGCTGTCAGGGACGCCGCATACGGCATCGGCCTCGACATGATATTCCTTCGCAAGCTCGCGTCCCATATTGAAACGCGCCTCATAAACGCTTAGCCCGTCTATGACGGAATCCGGGCGGGCAAAGTAGATAAACTCAAAAACACAGAGACTGCGGCGCGAAGCGGTAAGCGCGACGGCCGATTCTCTGATCTCTCCGTTTTCAATTATGACAATTTCACCGGGCAGCACGTTACGCACCAGTTCAAAGCCGCAGCTGTCCAAAGCACAGCTTTCCGATGCGACGGCATAACCGAATTCATTTTTGCCGATACATAACGGGCGAAAGCCGTTCGGATCTCGCACCGCGACGAGCTTTCCTGAACTGAGCGCACATATGAGTGAAAAAGCGCCGATAAGCTTTCCACAAGCCGAACGGAAACCGGCGATTACGTCACCATCCGCGCGAAGCAGCTCATACGCAATTAGAGATGAGATGACCTCGCTGTCGCTTGTGGCTGTAAAATCGAGACCTTTTTTCTCAAGCTGTGCTTTTAACTCGGCGGCGTTTATGATGTTGCCGTTATGAGCCGTGGCGATGCGTCCGGTAAGATATTCGGTCATAAACGGCTGCACATTGCATACTTTATCTGAGCCTGTCGTCGAATAACGCGCGTGACCTATCGCAAGAGAGGATTTCGGCACGGTTGACATGATCTTCGGTGTGAAAACCTCGTTTACAAGCCCCTTGTTTTTAACGACGGTTATTGTGCTGCCGTTCACGGCGGCGATGCCTGCGCCCTCCTGACCTCGGTGCTGCATTGCAAGAAGCCCGTTGTAAATAATTCCGGCTGCTTCGTCGGTTGTGACGCTGACGCCGAAAACGGCGCATTCCTCATGCAATTTATCGGTTATTTCGGAATGGGAATACATATTTTGACTTCCTTGATTCAAATTTATATATAAAGTCTTTATTGAAGTGTTTTGATTATTTCTTCGGCGGTTTCACGCTTTGTTCGGCGGGTATCCATCGCACTTTTTTCAATCATACGGTGAGCTTCAGCCTCGGTAAGGCTGTATTTTTCCATCAAAAGACATTTTGCCCGGAATACTGACCGCGTTTCATCGGATTTTGCGCGGAGGCGGAGGTTTTCATATTTCAGGGACATAAGCTTTTCGCGAGTTGAAAAAATCAACATAACAGCCTGCGCGAATATTCTTCGCGATACTGGCTTCTGTATGCATATAACGCCGATTTCCGCTGCTCTTGTCGCGTCAGACATAAAATTTTCCGAGGGCAGGATTAGTATAACACCGCTATCGCTGTCGGAATATCCTGCGATATCCCGCGCCAGTGTTTCTCCCTGCTCGTCGTTGAGCGGCGCATTGATAACGATAAGATCATATTCGGCTTCTGCCGTCAGCCGCCGCGTTTCGCCGCCGGAAGAGGCTCGCCTCGGGCGTGGAAGAGCCCAGCTCGCAGGCATGTCGGAAGACAGCATATCACAAATATGAATATAACCGCTTTCTGATGAAGATACTATAAGAATTTGTTTAGGAGGTATGAACACCATTGTTTTACCTTACCTTATTTAACCTTGCCTGTATACGCCGGAAAAGTTATATCCGATCCTTTAAATACATATCGGCAAGCCCGGAGGGCATGGTGCGTGTGACAAATTCACTTTCCGAGGCAAGCGCGTATGCTTCGTTTATTGAATCCGGCAGAGCTTTTATCTTTATCAGCTCGGATAATGGTTCCGCAAACAGATTGAGATTCGTGGGAGGCGGCGGTAAAAGAGCTTTATCAATTCCTTCCAGACCGGAGTATATCAAAAGCGCAAACGCGATATACGGATTTGCGAGCGGGTCAGGAGAACGCAGCTCAATGCGAGAATATTCGCCTTCGGCAGCCGGGATGCGTATGAGCTGAGAACGGTTCTGCGGAGACCATGTGATATATCTCGGCGCTTTGTATTCACCGAGCCGTTTATATGATTGCTCTGCGGTGTTTAAAAACAGCGTTATTTCCGCTATTTTGTTTAATATACCCGCCATAAAGTTTTCAGCGAGCTTTGAGTCATATGACGCTTCGCCGAAACGGTGAACGGACATATTGATATGAAGTCCGCTGCCGTCCTTGCGATTTATTGGCTTTGGCATAAAGGAAGCATAAAGACCATTGCGTTCCGCAACCGCGCTTACGACAGCTTTGAACGCGATAAAGTTATCGGCGGAGGTCATAGCGCTATTGTATTTAAAATCTATTTCGTTCTGGCCCGGGCCGCATTCATGATGACTGCTTTCGGGATAGAGTCCCATTTCCTCGAGCGTGAGGCAAATTTCACGGCGAATATTTTCGCATTTATCAACCGGCGATATGTCCATATATCCGCCGTTGTCATAAGGAATGGACGTGGGCGCGCCGGATTCGTCTGTTTTGAACAGGTAAAATTCGCATTCCGCGCCGAAGTTTACGTAAAAGCCTTTATCCGCGGCGTATCTCACGGCTTTTTTCAATATCAGGCGTGAGTCGAATTCAAAGGGGACAAGTCCCGGAGAACGGACATCACAGAAAAATCTTGCCACACGTCCTCTTGAAGGACGCCATGGCAGGAGCGAAAGTGTTGACGGATCAGGAATAAGGAAGAGGTCGCTTTTATTTTCTTCTCCGAAGCCGTCGATTGATGACGCATCAAAGGATATGCCCGATTCAAAAGCGCGTTCCAGTTCATACGGCATGATCGAGACATTTTTTTGAACTCCGAAGATATCGCAAAAAGCGAGGCG
This sequence comes from Oscillospiraceae bacterium, assembly GCA_034925865.1. Taxonomy (NCBI): domain Bacteria; kingdom Bacillati; phylum Bacillota; class Clostridia; order Eubacteriales; family Oscillospiraceae; species Oscillospiraceae bacterium. Next base: position 23,646 of record JAYFRN010000017.1, read on the forward strand.
GATGAATTTTACATCATTATCTTTTATAAAATCAAACGCTTCGGTTTTGTTGTACAAGGCGTTAATCCTCCAAAAAGAAATTACGTTCCGCGTTGACTGAGACAAAATGCAGTCGGAGCAGAACGTCGTTGTACATACATTAAATATAATACCATAAGGGTTATTTGTCAATAGTATTTTGCAAAAAAGCCGTAAAACAGAGGCTCGCGGAGCATATGCCGAGACTGTCATTCTTCATGAATCAAAGCTTTTCTGTACTCACGCGGAGTCACACCGCAGAATTTCAAGAATACCCGGTTGAAGGTTCGCTGATTCTCAAAGCCGCAGCTGAGAGCTATGTCCGTTATGCGTTCTTCCGGTGATTCAAGCATTGATTTTGCTTTGTTTACTCTTAATGAATTGACATATTCAAGAAATCCGGTCTTCATTTCGGAAGAAAACAGATGTGATATGTAATGGCGGCTTATGTGCAGATGGGATGCCATCTGCTCAAGCGTCAGTTTCGAGGTATAGTTTTCTAGACAGTATTTTATGATCAGCTGCATCGTTCTGAGATTTGCAGGATCAAAATCCACCAATTCCAAATGCGAAAGCGATTCGGCGCACAGAACAAGAGTATACCCGCGGCAAAGCTGTTCTGCATAGGGCGAATGAGAGTAAAAGCTGTGATATGCCTCGTCAAACAGAGCTTTGTAGCCTTCTTTATCAGTAACGGAAAAGACATTTGTGACAGGCTTCTTTTTTGTCAAAATGTCTGAGAATTCGGGACAATATTCAGCTGAAAAATTGATCATCAGATGCTTTTCCGGAACATCGGCGTAGTAACCGTGCAGCTGATTCGGAAATATGAAGCAGGTATCTCCTTCGCAGAGAATAAATTCGCCGTCTTCCGTTTGAAGCGTCAATTTACCCGACAGCACATGAATAATTTCCGCGTGTGCATGGAAATGGCGCGGACGGCTTACCAGGGAAGCAAGGGAGTAATATATCGGGGCAGTGATCAGGAGATGATTGTTTGACATAAATAATAACCTAAATAACCTTTCAATTGCAGAACTGAGCAATATATGTCTTTTATAATCATGAAATTGACTATTAATATAATACTTCTTGTGTTAAAATGCAAGTATAAATTCCAAAAAAATGAAATAAATCAAGGAGGCAACCAATGAAAAAGCTCACCGAATTGTTCATCACGCTCATCCTCATGCTTTTTATGCTTATGTCGATTGTTTTATCTGCGGCGGCAGAAACCGCTTCGGTAAAAACCTATAATGGCACCGTTGTTATCGACGGCATAATGGACGACGAATGGAAATACGCGGAGGAATTTACCGCCAACGAACATGATTCCAATTACTGGACGGCATCTACGGATCCAAAAACAGCATCGGCCAGATTCAGGACGCTCTGGGACGAAAACTATATTTATATCTGGTGTGAAATTACAGATCCGACTGTTGTAACGGCATCAAGAAGCTCACTTTGGCTTACTGACTGCATGATTTATCACATTGATTATGCTAACAATAAAGCCGGAGGATTCGACGCGGCAAAAGCGGGATACATATATGTCACCGCCGGAAAAGGACTCGAAAGCGTCGCCAAGGTATTCGACGGAGCGATTGATGCTTTCAAATGCTCATATAAGATTTCCGCTCCCGGATGGATAATAGAAATGGCGATCCCGGCTAAGGCTTTGGATTTCACTCTTACCGAGGGCGGTAAAATCGGCTTCGAGCCGCAGTACAACGATTCAAATGATGCCGGCGCTTCCGGTGAGCGTGTCGGGCTTTGCACATGGAACATAAAAGGCGCCGGCGGATATGCCGACACCTCTCTTTACGGAACGCTTGTCCTCTCCGGAATTTCTCCCGAAAAGCCCAAGGAGCAACCGAAGGAAGAACCTACTGATATCGAAAACACGAATCCGGCAACCGGAGATCCGTTTTCCGCTTTGATTATATTGACGCTTGCTTCTTTGACCGCTTCGGTTGTGGTGAAGTCAAAAAGAAATAAGTAAATTATCGCAGCTGACTTGAAGCGCCGCGTTTTGCGGCGTTTTTTTAATGCATAAATTAAATAATTAACGCTTAAAATAGAAACTCTGCAAACAAAATTCTTTGATTCTTCCGCTTCTCATTGTTTATATCAAAAAAATCTAAAGAAAAGATTGACAAAAATATTATTATGAATTATATTATAATTATTGATTATAAAATTTTATATATCATCTTCTTGGGCTGAGAGTTTTCAAGATCAATGCGTATGCTTTTGATTTCATAGTATGGTAATATTACAAAAAGAGCAATTATATAATTTCTGTTAATTGCCGTTAAAACGAAAATCACTTATCCGAGTTCAATATAGGTCTAAAGCTCCATATACTTATTATAGTTTATTTGACAGTCCCCGCTTAGAAAGGATTTCATTTATGAAGAAAACACGAATTATAGCTGGGGTTTTATGCGCAGTAACAGTTTTTTCGCTTATCGCATTCGCTTCATGTTCTCCAAAAGCTTCACATGATACTGGGTTGACCCAAACCCGAGCGGAAACCGGTATTTCTGAGACAAACGTGCCTGTTACCAGAATTCCTCCTGAAACCGGTATCTCTCCGTTGACTGTTCATGAGACAGAACCTTCGCATGATACGGAAGCTCCTGAGACTGAGTCTTTACCGGAAACCAATAATCCTTTCGAAACCGAAGATTCTGCTGAAACAGGAAGCTCTGCTGAAACAGGCACCTCAGTTGAAACAGGCACCTCAGTTGAAACAGAACCTGACACAGGTGTTCCCTCTGAAACACAAACGGAGGAGCGCGTTCCTCTCACGCCGGCGCAGCTTTCCGAGCTGGTCGCGGAAACTGATTCCGCATTCGGCGGAGGGATGAGTATGTATGATGAAACATTAAATTTATATTCACCGCAAAATAAATTTTACATAGATAACTATGATGAAATAAACAAGGTAGTTTCAAAAGCTAGTGATATGATCTATCAGAAATTTACTAACGATGCAATTGATTTAAGCCAGATAACCCGCAAATGCGAAAGCACATGCATCGACGGAAATTATGCTTTTGCCATGCTTTATTACAATCCGGAAGGAACTCTCAAATATGTAAATACGCTTTTCTATGACCTGTATCAGGGAAAGAGCCTCGAATTGTCAGACGCGCTCAAAGCTGTAAAACTGACAGAGGAAAAATTGCGTTAAAAGCTTTCCGCCGCCGGGGCACAGTTTGGAGAAGACAGCAAAATAGAAGGCTTTGTTCCGTACCCTTACGGAATATACGATGTTTTTGTCAGTAGCGGTGAAAACGGCGTTGATACATACAAGCTGACAATTCCCGAAGCGAGAAGCGAACTATTCACCTGTCACGCAT
>JAYFRN010000018.1 GCA_034925865.1 Oscillospiraceae bacterium
ATCCATTAGTGAACTACGGTCACTTTCATTGAGTTCGATTACATATTTGACTGACGGCATGCAATATCCTCCCATCATGTGATGAGAATATTGTATCATAGATTTTGCCTTTATACAAGTTTTAGATGTTACGAAGTACTAATATACATTATCTAAAATGCTTCGCAAGATTATTCAGAGCCTGTAATGAAATATTTGAAAAATCCTTTTATTTTTTTTGATTGTATGATATAATATAATATCTATGTCAAACGGGTTATGATTCAGCTGATTCCGTGTAAATTTTTAAATTTTCATATTTACCATAAACACGAAGGATCTGCCTGAGTACATTGCTATGTGTTGTTGCATATGAATATATCATTATAAGAGGATATAAGCTTTATGTAACATCAGAAACTCATGACGCTTGCTTTAATGATGAAATCAAAACCTTGAATTATAAGCGCGAGGCAATATAAGCTATGAATACCTCCGAAAATAAAATTTTTATCAATTATATAAATGTTTCGCCGGATTCCTGGGCGGAACGAGCGGTATGCTCGGCCGCGATATCGGCTCACGAAGGCTTGCGGCTTTCGGCGACCGCCGTTTTGCTCTGCGATCGCTCTGAGGTTTGCCGGGAAACCGTAGTATTTGATTGTTCATCCTCGGTTTGTGTTGCCGTATTCAACCTTTCAGACAAGAAAAGGACAATCGTTCCGCAACATGCCGATGATTCCGGAGTCCGCGGCAACATAGGCATATACGAAAAAGCCCCTAAATATTCCATCCGATTGACAGTTTATTCGCCGACCGGTGAAACGGCGGCATATACAGAAAAAAGTATTTATCTTCCGGAAAAGCTGTATTGTGATTTTCCGTTGAAGTCCGATAAAAGCGTAAACATATCCGAAATTTCAGAAGATGACAGGCTCAGCGTTCTGTTATTTTCTCCGTCCAGATTTGCCACAGACGCCGGAAGAATTAAATCGCATTCGCTCCGTCCTCTCGGCATGGATACGGATATTGACTTTATTAGTGTCTCCGGAAAACAGCTTAAAATAGACATTCCTTATGTGCTGGACGGCTTTTTTGCCGTATATGCGGGAATTGTCAACGACGGCAGCTATACCGGAAAAAAACAGAAGATATCGCATATCAAGAGCGGAAAGCCCGTACATGTTATGTTCATTCCGGATAAAAACAGCCGTGAATGCATAACCGAGGTTGCCGTATGTTCTGAGCATTTTGATTCGGAACAGGTTGGCCGGATCATATCGCCGATGCCGATATCGTATATACGAATCAGGCCGCTCAGTTATGAAGAACAGCTTGCGGCTTACGCGGAAAACGACACGGAACACAGGATCATCTGCTGCTCACGCGGAAGCGAGGATAAAAAGCTTGTCTGTATTAACCAGCCTCCAATTTTGCAGAACGGAAATTACGCGGTGCGCAAATCAGACGGCTCGTCCACCGGTGTTCCGAGCCTTTATTATGCCGACACGAGGGACCGTATCATTTACGAGGTTGCGCGACATGCAAAGAGCTTCGGGATTAAAACCGTGCTTGTCGATTTTTCTGCTTTTCCGGTTATGCTGGGATATGAAACGGCTTCGGTGCTTCTTAAAAAATTCGATGTGGATATCGCCGGCAAAGAAGCTCTTACGCCTGAAGAAGCCGACGCTTTAGAAAAGCTGAAATTCCAGATAGTAAATTCATTCATGAGAAAGCTGCGCGATTCTGTCGGGAAAAAGCGGCTTGCCGTACGTTTCGATGCCTCCCGTACCGGAGAGATGGGATTCGATATTCCGTACTGGATCAGAAATTCATTCGCGGATATAATAATTCCGGATGTTCCGCCGGAGCTTGCAGAGGAGGCGCTTTCGGCTTACGGCGCTTATATCAAAGGCACACGCGTCCGGCTGTTCGGATATGCCGATTGCGACAAGCTCGGTAACGATCCTGATCAGCTCACCGGATATTTTGACACGCTTTACCTTTCCGGATGTGAGGGCGTTTTCGTATCCGGCTCCGGCGCATCTTCGCTGCCCGGTTTTCTTTCAAACAAAACCGAGGTAACAAAACGCGCCCGGCTTTGGATTCGACCGCATAGAACCATTTGCGATTTGGTTCCTTTAAAACAAGAAAATAAAGAAAGTAAATAAAGAAAGTAAATAATATAAATGCCAGGCATATATATTGAAACCTACGGCTGTCAGCAAAACGAGGCCGATAGTGAAAAAATTCTCGGCATGGCTGAGAAGATTGGTTATACCGAAGTCGATACAAAGGAAGAGGCCGACCTGATCGTCGTAAACACCTGCGCCGTCCGTGAGCATGCGGAGCTGAAGGCGTTGTCAAATACCGGCCAGCTCAAGCATATAAAAGAGAAAAATCCCGATTTGATTATCGCAGTTTGCGGCTGCATGATCCAGCAGGAGCACCGCAAGGAGGATATAAAGAATAAATATCCCTATGTCGATTTCATTTTCGGAACAAATATGACCGATCGCTTTCCAGATCTACTCGCGGAAGTTAAAAAAAGCCGAAGAAGACGCTTTTTTCTTGAAAACTATTCGGAAAATTCCGGAGCTATAACAGAAGGGATACCGGTAAAGCGGAAAAGCACGTTCAAAGCATGGGTCAGCATAATGTACGGCTGTAATAATTTTTGCAGCTATTGCATTGTACCATATGTACGCGGAAGGGAACGCAGCCGCTCGCCGGAGAGAGTTATTTCTGAAGTGAAAGGGCTTATCGAAAGCGGTTATAGAGATATCACGCTGCTCGGACAGAACGTGAATTCCTACGGAAATGATTTTACCACCGATAAAATCACGTTTGCCGAGCTTTTAAGGCGGATTTCGTCGATTCCCGGCGATTATCAGTTGAGATTTATGACTTCAAATCCCAAAGATGCGACACGTGAGCTTATCGATGTGATGGGATCGTCGGAACACATCGCACCGCATTTTCATCTTCCGCTGCAATCCGGCTCGGATCGTGTGCTTGCCGGGATGAACCGGCGTTATACCAGGGCTCAGTTTTTAACACTGACCGAATATATGCATGAAAAAATACCCGGGCTTTCAATTACCACCGATATAATCGTGGGTTTTCCGGGAGAGACGGAAGAAGATTTTCTCGATACGCTTGATATGCTTGAAAGAATAAGGTTTGACGGTGTGTTTTCGTTTGTATACTCAAGACGAAAAGGAACGCCCGCGTCCGAAATGACAAATCAGATACCGGATGAGATAAAAAAAGAACGCATGGCACGTCTTTTAAAGCTTCAGACGGAGATCCAATCTGATATCAATTCAAAGCTCGTCGGGAAAACGCTCAGATCCCTTGTAGACGGCGTCAGCAAATCATCTCCGGAGCGGCTTTCGGCGCGCAGCTTGTCGGGAAAGCTTATCCATTTCTCCAACACCGCGGAAGCGGAAAAACTCATCGGCAGCTTTGCCGATATAAAAATAACCTCCGCTGAAGCTATAATGCTTTTCGGAGAGCTTGTATGATAAAAAGAAAGGTAAATAAAACAATGGAAATACTTGAACTCGCGTCACAGCTCGGTCTGCTTATTGCCGACAACGAGCTTGTGAAAAATTATGTCGAAGCCAAGAAAGAATACGATACCGATTCGGAGCTTCTGAAGAGCATACGCGAATACAGCGTTCAGAAAACCGCGCTGGATAATGTTCTCAAGGACGAAAATCATGATGAACAGCTTGTAAATGCTATTCAAAAGCGCATTTCGGCGCTTTATAAGGAAGCTTCCGAAAACGAAACGTTAAAAGAATATAACGATGCCGAGCAGAAGTTAAATGATCTGCTTTCACAGGTTAACAATACGATACAGTCCGCGATCTTTTCCCGCTATCCGGAAATGTCCTCCGGCTGCGGCGGTAATTGTTCGTCCTGCGGCGGATGCCATTGAATTATTAACACGAAAAAAGATATTACCATTTAACGAGAAAAGGTTTTGGTAAACGGCTTTTTTCTCTTGTATAACAATGATTTTTAATGCCATTTTCAATACCGGAAAAAAATAAAAGTAAGGGTGAATAATCCATGTCTCCGATGATGCAGCATTATCTCGAAATAAAGAAGCAATATTCGGATTATATCGTTTTTTACCGTCTCGGAGATTTTTACGAGATGTTTTTCGAGGACGCGAAGATTGTTTCAAAGGAGCTGGAGCTTGTTCTGACCGGGCGTGACTGCGGTGAAGATGAACGAGCCCCTATGTGCGGAATTCCGTATCACGCGTGTGATGTGTATATCGGACGGCTTGTCGAAAAAGGATATAAGGTCGTCGTCTGCGAACAGATGGAAACTCCTGCTCAGGCGCAGGGCAATATCGTCCGCCGTGATATCGTGCGGATTGTTACGCCCGGAACGCTTACAGACGGAAAGCTGCTTGATGAAAGCAAAAACAACTATCTGTGCGCGCTAAACATATACGGTCTGACCGCCGCGTGTGCCTTCTGCGATATTTCACGCGCGATGATAGAACTTACGACGGTTAATGGTTCTGATGAAGACGAGCTGTTTCAATCGATAATAAACGAGCTTTCGCTGTTCAAGCCGTCTGAAGTAATAATAAACGCTCCCGGCGAACGCGTTGCAAGGCTTACGGATTTTCTCAGCCAAAATGAAAAATGCTCGATTACCGCATCTGCCGGCGAATATTTTATTCCCGACCAGGCACTTATTAAAAATCAATTTCCGGATGAGTGTTTTCCTGAAGGCTTTTCGATATCCGGGACTGACGGAGGGGCATGTGCTGCGATAATCAGATATATTTCCGAAACCCAGAAAACCTCCGTGCCGGAAATTACCGAAATATGCGCTTACGGCTCTGAGAGCTTCATGTCTATAGACGCTTCGACAAGAAGAAATCTTGAGCTGTGTGAAACGCTTCGGACTAAGGAGCGGCGCGGATCGCTTTTATGGGTGCTTGATAAGACAAAGACGTCGCCCGGCGCAAGGCTTATGAGAAAATTCATTGAGCAGCCGCTTGTCAACTGCCGTGCCGTTCAGCTCAGACAGGGAGCCGTTGCCGAATTCTTTTCGCATACGATTCTTCGCGACGATGTCCGCGCGGCGCTTTCCGGCGCTCAGGATCTTGAGCGTCTCTTTACGAAGGTGCAATACGGAACCTCAAACGCACGTGACCTTATCGCGATAAAGCAGACGCTTTCAATATTTCCGAAGCTTGAGGCTCTTTTGTGCGATACCTCCGCCTCAGAGCTTTCCTCAATGTACAACTCATTGAGGACGGAACTGGGAGAAAAGCTCGGCGCGCTTTACGACTTCATTGACAGAGCGATAACAGACGATCCTCCGTTTTTGGTCAGAGAAGGCGGCTTGATAAAAAAGGGTTTCAATTCCGATGTCGACGAGCTTCGTTCGATGGTTACCGAGAGCCGCGAATATCTCTCACAGATTGAATCTCAGGAGAAAGAACTTACAGGAATCAAAGGCCTGAAAATCGGATATACAAAGGTTTTCGGATATTATATCGAGATCACAAAATCAAATATCCCGCTCGTCCCCGACAGATACATAAGAAAACAGACTCTGACCAATTGCGAGCGCTTCATCACCCGGGAACTCAAAGATATGGAGTCGCGCATTCTCGGCGCAAACGATAAATCGATCGGGCTTGAATACGAGCTTTACCTTTCCGCCGTTGAAAATGTTAAGTCATACGCCGACGCCATTTTTTCAGCCGCGGGAATTCTCGCGAAAACGGATGTATATGCCGCTCTCGCCGAGGTCGCGCTGAAAAATAATTATGTGTGTCCCGAAGTGGATTATTCTGACTTGATTGAATTGAAAAACAGCCGTCATCCCGTCGTCGAAAAATTTACAAATGATTATTTCGTTCCAAACGATGTCAGCCTAGACTGCGGAAGAAACCGCACGATGATAATAACCGGTCCGAATATGGCCGGAAAATCTACATATATGCGCCAGGTGGCGCTTATTGTTCTCATGGCTCAGATCGGCTCGTTCGTGCCTGCGGAAGAAGCCCGCATAGGAATATGCGACAGGCTGTTCACACGCATCGGCGCGAGCGACGACCTTTCATCGGGCAGTTCGACCTTTATGGTCGAAATGAACGAGGTCGCATATATTCTCAAACACGCGACTAAAAAGAGCCTCATTATATATGACGAAATAGGCAGAGGCACATCGACCTATGACGGCATGAGCATCGCCCGCGCCGTTCTCGAATATACGACCGGGAAAAAGCTCGGGGCAAAAACGATGTTTGCGACGCATTATCATGAGCTTTCAGAGCTTGAAAATTCGATAGACGGCGTGAAGAATTATAATATTGCGGCAAAAAAACGCGGCGATTCCGTCACCTTTCTGCGTAAAATAGTCCGAGGAAGCGCCGATGACAGCTATGGCATCGAGGTTGCGCAGCTTGCCGGAGTGCCCGCCGAGGTTATCAGACGGGCCAGACAGATATTAAAAAAGCTTGAGGAAGAAAACGCGAATACTCCGGTTCAAAAAACGGAGGCGGTCATTCCGGAAATATCGCTTTTTGACAGTGCGAAAAACATTCTTGCCGAAGAATTGAAATCAATCGACGTGAATACACTCACTCCGATTGAGGCAATGGGAAAGCTTTATGAGCTGACCAAAAAAGCAAAGGAATTATAACAAAGCCTGATGCTTTTCCTGTTATCCATTAATAAAAAGGATTAAAATCATGAGTCTTGTCCAATCTATTAATGTTCTCGACTCCTATACGGCGAATCTTATCGCGGCCGGCGAAGTTGTAGACCGCCCAGCGGGAGTCATAAAAGAGCTGTTGGAAAATTCAATAGATGCCGGCGCGGCGCGCATTTCCGTCGAGATTAAAAACGGGGGAATCGCCTTCATGCGCGTTACGGATGACGGGTGCGGGATGTCGCGCGCGGACGCGGAGCTTTCCATAAGGCGTCACGCGACGAGCAAGATAAAAAATCCTTCGGATTTATTCGATATAAGAACCTTCGGCTTCAGAGGCGAGGCGCTTGCCGCCATATCGTCCGTATCAAGATTCAGGCTTGTCACAAAGCGGCGTGAAGATGATTTCGGAACGGAACTGATTGCGGAAGGCGAGAGGGTGATCTCTGTGAATGAGGCGGGCTGCGCCGACGGAACATCGATCACCGCGGAGGACCTTTTTTTTAATCAACCGGCGCGCTTAAAATTTTTAAAACGAACCGCGACCGAAAACGCCGCCGTTATGGCATGCGTTCAGAGAATCGCAATATCATATCCTGAAATATCGTTTAAATATGTCTGCGACGGAATCGAGCGAATGCACACCTTCGGAAACGGCAGCCTTTACGACGCCATGTATTCAGCCTTCGGAAAAGAGCTTGCGTCCGGCTTGATTCCCGCCGAAAAGAAGGTCACGTCAATCGGCGTGAGCGGGCTTATAACAATGCCGGAGTATGCCAGAGCAAACCGCTCCATGCAGATGTTTTATATAAACCGCCGCCTTATAAAAAGCAGAACGATGCTCGCCGCCCTTGAGGAAGCTTATAAAAGCTATATAAAAAGCGATCGGTTTCCGTCATGCGCCTTGTTTTTGAATATGGATTTTGACAAAGTTGATGTCAATGTGCATCCGGCAAAAACAGAGGTCAGGTTTTCGGACGAGCGAAGCGTATACGAAGCCGTTTATCTTACGGTAAAGGACGCGCTTTTCGCAATGACTAACGCTTTGTATACGTCAGAATACAGCGGAAATAATATTTCAGGCACCGAAAAAGTAGTTGAAAATATAAATTTCTCCTCGGTATCGGAAGCTCTGCCAGGCGGAAAAGCAGGACAGGAACGTGAATCAGGACAATCTGCTGATAAAGAGACAGACGACGAGCTTTACAGAATAAGCATTCCGAAGGCTTACGGCCGCCCGGAAACGCCGATTAATTTTAAATCCGCAGAGGAAAAATCCGAAACCACACCTTTATGCACACATATAGTCGTACCCTCAGGCGACAGTAAAACGGAAAGCATATATTCCGGACGGCAGATGACCTCATATTTTGAAAATAAACCGGGACCTCTTCCGCTTTCTTCCGGTACTGCGCCGGAAAATAATAAAACAGTTTATAAATATCAGAATTTATCCGGAACAGACGAAGATATTATGGTTTCCTCCTCGCCGTCAGGCGTCGAGCTTTTCGCTTCCGCCTCGAAAAAGGAGCCGGCAGAATCCTCCCGCTTGCCTTTATCGGAAAACTTGGATGATGAAGACGTACCGCGGGAAGGCGGCAGGATCATAGGCGTTGCTTTCAATACATATATATCATACGAATCCGGAGATTCAATATTTCTCATAGACAAGCATGCCGCCCACGAGCGCATATTATATGAAAGGCTTAAAAAGCAAGTATCGATGCACAGCTCTGGCGCGCAGCAGCTTGTCGCTCCGGTTATAATACATCTTGAGCCACGCGAAGCGCAGGCTCTTTCAGAAAGCCTTCCTGAGCTGGCGGAATGCGGTTTTACTCTTGAGCCTTTCGGAGAGGCGGAGTTTGCTCTTCGCGAGCTGCCGGCGGAGCTTACGGGCTTGGGTGAGGAGAAAATAGTCGGTGTTATTCAGAAAGCCGCGTCAGATCTACTTATCGGAGGAAAGGCGGACAGCGCCCGCGCGCGCATAGCCGATCGGATGCTTTATTCTATGGCATGCAAAGCCGCCGTAAAAGGCGGAATTCCCGATTCGAATGCGGACTACGAATGGATTGTTTCAGAAATTATATCTAATCCCGGTATAGTGGTTTGCCCTCACGGACGTCCCGTAGCAATTAAAATAACTAAGAAACAACTGGAAAAGCTGTTTTTCAGAACATAATAGTATTATTAATGCAGCAGCGTCAATACACACAAATGAAAACGGTATATCTTCTGATGTATCAAGATGAAGAAAGGCAAGTATCAGATGGCAAAAGCAGTATGGAGCCCCGCAACTATTCTCGCGCCTGTTCCGGTTGTATTCGTTGGATGCGGCACGCTCGAGCATCCCAATGTACTGACAGTCGCGTGGACCGGAATCGTAAATTCAAATCCGGCTATGACATATGTATCGATTCGTCCGCAGAGGTATTCTCATAATATAATAGAAAGCACAGGGGAATTTACAATAAACCTTGCTACAAGCTCAATGTGTCGCGCGCTCGATTCCTGCGGCGTATATACCGGCGCGAAAGCCGACAAGTTCAGGCTTTTCGGACTTAATCCCGAAAAAGGTGCCAAGGTTGCGGCTCCTTTGATTAAGCAGTCACCCATATCGCTTGAATGCCGGGTGACCAAAATCATACCGCTCGGCACACACGATATGTTTCTCGCGGAAATAGCCGCAGTCGACGTAGATGAAACGCTTATCGATGAAAACGGAAAGCTTTGCATGTCAAAAGCAAAGCTTGTCGCGTATTCCCACGGCGACTACCTTGAACTGGGCAGGAAAATAGGATCGTTCGGCTTTTCCGTAAAGAAAAAGCTAATGAGACCGTAAAAACAATATTATTTTTTCGCCGCAAGGCGGGAAGGTGTGATCAAATGAAAAAAAAGCTTAAAGTCGGGTTTATCGGTGTCGGAAACAGAGGACAGAGCCTTATGTCCAATCTGGGCTTTGTCGAAAACACAGTCGTAACGGCTGTATGTGATCTTTGTGAAAGCAGAGTCGCCGAATGCGTGAAGCAATGCACTGAAAAATACGGTGTTGAATGCTCCGGATTTACCGATTACCGCGAGCTTATCGACAAGGCGGATATCGACGCAGTCATTATCGCGTCGACATGGTTAACTCATATTCCGACGGCTGTATACGCTATGAAAAAAGGTATATATGTCGGAATGGAGGTTGGGCCTGCCGGTTCTGTCGATGAATGCAGGCGACTTGTTCATGCACACGAAGAAACCGGAACTCACCTGTTCCTTCTCGAAAACTGCTGCTGGGGCAGATATGAGATGTTTGTGCTCAATCTGATCAGAAAGGGTATGCTCGGTGAGCTCATTTATCTTGCCGGAGCGTATCAGCATGACTGCCGTGAGCTTCTTTACAAGGAATACAGCGGAGAAAGACCCTTTGCCGAAAGATATCTGCATAAAATAAGAAATATGGAGGGATATCCGACGCATGAGCTTGCTCCTCTGGCAAAATATATAGGCGTCAATGCCGGAAACAGATTCATGACACTGTCGGCTTCTTCCACAAAGGCCAGAGGCTTTCAGAAATACTATAAAGAAACAACCGGCAAGGATTTTGAAGGAATATATAGACAAGGCGATGTAGTAAATACGTTGATAACCTGCGCATGCGGTGAGACGATAACGCTTACATACGACACGTCGCTTCCTCGCCCATATTCAAGAGGACTGAGAGTTCAAGGAACGAACGGACTTTGGATGGAGGACAATCATTCTGTCTATATTGAAGGCAGAAGCCCTAAGGACGCGTGGGAAAAAGATGATGATTATCTCACTGAATTTGATCATCCGCTGTGGAAGAAGAGCCTTGAGGAAGGCGTAAAGGGTGGCCACGGAGGAATGGATTATCTCATGCTTGAGGCGTTCTGTTATTACGCACGTAATAATATGCGCCCGCCTCTCGATGTATATGACGCCGCCTCATATATTTCGATTTCATGCCTTGTCGAGCAATCGCTTTCGTTGGGAGGAACCGCGATATCGATCCCGGATTTCACCGACGGAAAATGGGTTATCAAGCGTGCTGCCGACGAAAATGATTACGATGTAAATGTATAAGTGTTAAACGGCATTTAAATAATGTCTATTGAAGTTTTGGCAGTAGAAAAGCCAGCTAAAACCTGCAGTATTCATTGATTGCCGTCTGTTTTTTAATTGATCGGGAGTCGACCAATTTTGAGGTGCAAGGTTTTTGAGCTTAATAGCTTAAAAACCTTGCACCTGAACAATCATTGTTTACATCTTTTCCGTACTTTACTGTCGTATGTGTTTTATAATTGTTCAGCAGACATTAAATAAGCCTTGCATATGAGGTAATTATTCAATGCCGCGTTAATAATATTTTACCCTGCAATGAAATGAAAGGATATAAATAAAAATGAAACAACCTGTCATATGTGATAAGGATAGGGAGGCTTTCTCCGGGCTCTATCCGGAAATGAGCCCCGGACAGATTGAACAGCTGATACTCGGCGAACAGGAGGGAGTGGCTTTTTCGGAATATGCTTTTCCTTCTCTGTCGCCTGATGAAATGGCATCGCGCCGCGAAGCGCTTTCAGACCGTAAAAAAAAGCTGACGGCAATTTTTGAATGCCGCACCTTTTCCGCGCCTCAAGATCCGATTGACGTCTTTTTTAACCCGTGTGAGCTTTTGCTTGAATACCTGTTAAACGAAAAGCTCAAGGGGGTATCTTACAGAGATATAACAAGATGGGCTTCACAGAACGGTTTTCTTCAGGGACGCATGACTCGCGTCATTGGGGAAGTGACGGCCGGAAGACCGATAAAAAACGGTATAGGCCTTACGGAAAAAATTCTGCCTGAAAAGTATACCGCTCTCTCTTGCTGTATTAAAGCGGTTCAGACTGATATGAATGTAGAACTTTATCCCGGTATAGAAGCAAAGGCCGATATCTATAAAACCTTTGGCAAAATGGGACAGGATAAAATTAAGAATGTTTCTTTGTCCGCCGATACGGCTTTTATTGTCCGCGACAAGCTTTGCGGATATGCGGAGAGCTATTATTCGGTCGCCATATTGACGTCCGGCTTGTGGTTCGCGCTATCCGTCGTTCCGAATACAGGAGCCATCAAAGGGGAGGCGGCGGTAATACTGACCTTTGCCGATAAAGATGCAATATATACCGACGAAGCCAAAAAGTATTTTAATTGTTCATGCCTGTCAGCGGGACTGAAGGGATAAATAATTATTAAGCCCGGCCGAGCTTGCCTGACTTCTTAAACACGCATACAAGAAAGGCTTATTTGATATGAACGGAGGCGCCGAAAAGAAAAGAATCGGCAATACAACGCTGATTACTAATTCCGTCATGAGCTTTGTTCTCTTGATCGGGATTTTGATTATATGGAAGTATATATTGCCGGGCAGGTTTTCTTTTAAGCCGGATATTACCGCAGAGGTCGGAGAAACATGCGCTAAGGTCGATTTTATCGATGTGGGGCAGGGTGACGCGGCTCTTGTTTCCACTGACGACGGAAAATACATATTGATCGACTGCGGTCCGGAGGAAAATCGTTCCTCGCTGCTTGCGTTTCTGCGTATTAACGGAATTAAAAAGCTTGATATGCTGATCCTGACGCATCCTCATTCGGATCACATCGGTTCAGCCGCGAGAATTGTGAAGGAGTTTGTTCCTGACAAAATTCTGATAACAAGCCGTACCGAAAAGACACCCGAATACGAAGAGCTTATCGACGCGTTCAATTCGACCGAGGGAATTTCGGTTGAAACGGCTGTAACAGGCAGAGAATATATCGTCGGAAGCGCAGTTATAAGAATATTATACTCGCGTGCTGCTTATGATCAAAACAGAGAAGACGCGAATAACGACAGTATTGTGACTAAAATCACTCTTTCCGGTAAAAGCTTTTTATTTATGGCAGACGCTGAAACAGAGACTGAAAAAGAGATATGCGGTATGTTTCCGGCTTCTGAACTGAAAGCCGACGTTATAAAAATCGGACATCACGGTTCCGACTCATCCACCTCAGAACAGCTTATTGACATTGTGTCACCGGAATTCGCCGTGATTTCTGTCGGTGAAGACAATGGCTTCGGTCATCCCTCTGAAAGTGTGACAGAACGTCTTAAGGAACGCGGTATAAAAATATACCGCACGGATATAAGCGGGACGGTAAGATTTAAATTTACCAATGATGCTTTGGCCACTTATATTACCAGGGTAGCAGATAAATAATGTTTATTTTAAGCCGCTTGTGAAAGCGGCTTTTTAAATCCACAGGATTATAAATGCTTTGTTCACGGCTTGCATTGTGATTACCGGGAAAGAAAATTAAGAACTATATGCATTGAGATTGAGTTATGAAAATAATCCCACGAAAATTCGTGAAGAGGCGATATTATAAAAGCGAAAAGCCGTATACCAAAAGCTATTCTCTCATAAAGCGTGTTATTTGACTTGCCCTTATAATATGTTTGGGCAAAATCACATAAAAATCATCATCGAATTATGTCGTATTTATACGATACGGGGATTTACAATTTTAGAGTAATATGTTAAAATATTATTAATTATGAATTAACGGAGGTCTTTATGAGCATTATTCAGAAAATCTTCCCAGGCTCCGCTGAATATCCGAAGAACTCAATCGGCAAAAACATAACGCTCGGATTTCAGCATGCGTTTGCTATGTCCTGTGCGACGATCCTAGTTCCTCTTCTTACCGGATTGGACGTTGGGGTCGCACTGCTTGCGGCAGGCATAGGAACATTGATTTTTCATCTTTGCACCGGCGGTAAAATGCCTACCTTTCTCGGCAGTTCATTCGCATTTATCGGCGCTCTCTGCGGTATAATCGGAAACGATGCTTTTGGCGCCACACATGACGAACAAGTTGCTGCCGCAATGGGTGGCATTATTGCAGCCGGTTCTGTTTATCTTGTGATTGCATTGATTGTAAAGCTCTTCGGCAGCGCATTTATCGACAAGCTCTTTCCTCCTGTTGTACGCGGCGTCGGCATCGCAATCATCGGACTCAACCTTGCCGGTGTTGCAATAAACAATATCCAGTCAAATAACGGATTTGAAATGTTCACAGGCGGATATTACTGGAGCTGGGGTATAGCTCTTTTCACATGTATGCTTGCCATTATTCTTTCCAGCTACGGCAAGGGAATGGTAAAAATGAGCTCGATCGTAATCGCGCTCGCCTCCGGATATATTCTTACGTTTATCCTTGTTAAAACAGGGATTGCTCCCGCGGGACTCATGACCTTCGGAGCGGCCGCCACTGATACTTCGGCTGCCACCGGCATATACAGACAGTGGTTCGAGCTTCCGCATATTATATTCCCCTCATTTAATATTAAATCTATAGGCTTGATCGCTCCGATTGCAATAGTCACAATGGTCGAGCATGTCGGCGACGTTTATGCAAACGGCGCTGTCGTTGGCAAAAACTTCGTCAAGGATCCCGGACTTCACAGAACTCTGCTTGGTGATGGACTTGCCACAATGGCGGCCGGCTTCATCGGCGGCCCCGCAAATACGACCTATTCCGAAAACACGGCGGTTCTTGCCGCCACGGGAAATTATAACCCCGCTTCCATAAGAATTGCAGCAATTATCGCAATTCTTGCGGCTTTCTTCGGAAAAGTAATCGGAGCTATCGAAACTGTTCCTAATTGCGTTCTCGGCGGCGCATGCATCGTTCTTTATGGAATGATCGCCTCCGTCGGCCTGCGTACTCTCGTTGAAAATCATGTTGATTTCACAAAGAACCGTAATCTCTGCATCGCTGCTGTTATGCTTGTACTTGCAATCGGAGGAGCGACCATCGGCGGTTCTGACTTCAGCTTTTCCGGCATCGGTCTTGGAATCATCAGCGGAATAATACTCAACATTTGTCTTCCTGAGAAAAAAGCTGATTCCGGTCTTATTGCGCACAGTGTAAATAAAGATGAAATAATCAGCGAAAAGAAATGATCTCCTTATAATAAATCAGAATGTTTATTATCACGCGGCAATTACATATTACAGTCTTATAACTTATGCGCGTTCGTCGTCAGATCTGATTGGATCTGACGACGAACTTTTTGCGTTCAAAAAGCATCATATTATAGTTTACGCAAATTAATCCGGAAAATTTTATATTTTCTATATATAAATCAGATTGCTTCGCATAAAAATGCCCTTTTTTGCTAAAACTATGCACGAACCAATTATTATTAAACGGCATTTAAATAAACCTTGTTTTATAAAGGCGAAAAGCCCATATGCTAGAGCCTTTTCTCTCTTTAAGCTGTAATTATTTAATGCCGAGTTAATAAACATAAATTCAAATTAAGGATGGTCAGCATATGAAAGCAACAGGAATTGTACGAAGAATAGACGATCTCGGAAGAATAGTAATACCAAAGGAAATAAGAAGAACGCTCAGACTTCGGGACGGTGACGCTCTGGAGATCTTTACAGAAAAAAACGGAGAAGTAATTTTTAAAAAATACTCGCCCGTAGCAGAAATGTTCGAATTCGCGACGAGCTATTGTGACGCGTTGTTTAAGGGCGCGGGGTGCGCAGTCTGTGTATTTGACAGGGACGGAGTAATCGCAAGCGCCGGTATTCCAAAAAAAGATATCACGGACGCAAAGCTGCCTCCCAGAGCAGAGGAGCTGTTCGAATTAAGAAAGCAATATGTCAGAAAAAGCGGCGACGAACCGATAACCGTTGGCATGGGCGGAATGTGTATATCCGTTCTTTCTCCGATTTCTTCCGAAGGGGAGATTGTCGGAGCCATAGCGGCACTAAACGACGGGCGCACCGACTCTGAAGAAGCTATGAAGCTGCTTATTGCCACCGCAGCCGTTTTTTTGGGCAAACAGCTCAGTTGAGATTTTATAACTCTTGCGGTCATTGTATACACAACAACATAGGAAGAAAAGCCCATATACCATAACCCTTTCTTTTGTTAAAGTGCAATTATTTAATTGGCCCATTAATAATAAAAGATTTAATCGCGGACAGCTTTGAAAATAAATGCTGTCCGCGATTTTCTGTGCTAAAAACCTCAAATTGATGACGGATAATTTACAAATGCATAATATCAGAAAATTCGCGGAATTGTAACAAATTCGCTTGCCTTATGGTGTAAAATAGAATATAATTATCTATTATCAAGCATTTACGAAAGGGAACTGAAATGATAAAGGAAAACATCGAATTTCTCAAGCAGAAGGATCCGGATGTAGGCAGAGCCATAGAAAAAGAGTATAGGCGCCAGAGCCGCAATATTGAGCTTATTGCGAGCGAGAATATCGTTTCCGAAGCTGTTTTGGCTGCGGCGGGAACAGTTTTGACTAATAAATATGCCGAAGGATATCCCGGAAAAAGATATTATGGCGGATGCGAGGAAGTCGACGTAGTTGAAAATATAGCTATAGAAAGAGCCAAAAGGCTTTTCGGAGCGGAGCATGCCAATGTACAGCCGCACAGCGGGGCACAGGCTAATCTGGCAGTATATTTTGCCCTTCTCAAACCGGGCGATACCGTTTTGGGAATGAGCCTTGCGCACGGCGGTCATCTTACCCACGGCAGCCCTGTCAATCTCTCCGGGACTTATTATAATTTTGTTTCTTACGGTCTTAATGACGTTTCTCAAACGATTGATTACGACGAGCTTGAAAAGCTCGCAGAAATAAACAAACCCAAGCTGATCGTCGCGGGCGCGAGCGCATATCCGCGTAAGATTGATTTTGCGAGAATTTCCGAAATTGCGAAAAAAGTCGGAGCATATTTTATGGTCGACATGGCGCATATCGCGGGGCTTGTCGCCGCTGGGCTGCATGATAATCCCGTAAAATATGCCGATGTCGTCACAACAACCACTCATAAAACCTTGAGAGGTCCACGTGGCGGAATGATACTTTGCCGCGAAGAGCTTGCAAAACAAATTAACAAGGCAATATTCCCGGGCACACAGGGCGGTCCGCTCATGCATATTATCGCCGCAAAGGCGGTTTGCTTCGGCGAAGCGCTTAGGCCTGAATTCAAGATATATCAGCAGAACATAGTCGAAAACGCTGATGTTCTCGCGAAAAGCCTTATTTCAGAGGGCTTTGATCTTGTTTCCGGAGGAACGGACAATCATCTCATGCTCGTCGATCTGAGGAATATGAATATCACGGGTAAAGAGCTTGAACACCGCCTTGATGAGGTTTATATCACCGTAAATAAAAACGCCGTTCCGAACGATCCGCAAAGCCCGTTTATCACAAGCGGCATCCGCATCGGAACTCCGGCCGTTACTTCACGTGGATTCGGTAAAGCGGAAATGAAGCTTATTGCGCGCTTTATAAAAGAAACCGCATCGGATTTTGAGGCAAAGGCTCCGTCTGTACGCGATGAGGTCAGCGCTCTCTGTGAACGGTTCCCGATTTACGAATAATGATAATCGATTTTCATACTCACGCATTTCCCGAAAGAATTGCGATGAAAGCCATGGAAAAGCTTTCGCAAACTTCAAAAATTCCGTATTATGGCGACGGGACACTTTCCGCCACGCTTTCCAATCTTGATAAAAGCGGTGCCGATAAAGCTGTGATCCTGCCTATCGCGACGCGTCCGGATAATCTCCGGACGCTAAATGATTATGCCGCCGCACACGATGGGCGTATAAGCGGAAATCCGGAATATGCGCGTTTTATTCAATTTGGAACAGTCCATCCGGACACACCCGACGTACTTGAGGAGCTTTGCCGGATTAAATCGCTTGGCCTTCCCGGAGTAAAGCTGCATCCCGACTATCAAGGCTTTTTCATAAATGAAGAAAAATTATACCCTATATATGAAAAAATCTCACAGCTCGGACTCATATGTATTTTTCATGCCGGATTTGATCCGGTTTCACCGGATTTGATTCATGCCGATCCCAGGGAAAGCGCAAAAGTGCTTGAACGCTTTCCCGAAATGAAGGTTGTTCTGGCTCATATGGGCGGAATGTATCAGTTTGAGCTTGTTGATCAATACCTTGCAGGAAAATTTAAAAATCTCTGGTTAGATACGGCGATAATCTCGGGAAATATCGAAAAAGAGCTTTTAATGCGGATTATAAAAAAGCAAGGTGCCGGCCGCATATTGTTTGCAAGCGATTTTCCTTGGCATGAGACTGCGAATGAGCTTAGCTTTATCCGTTCGCTGCCTCTTGAAGACGGAGAGAAAGAATTGATTCTTGGTAAAAACGCAATGGAACTATTAGGGCTTTAAATTTGCAGGCAGTCTAATATCCGAAGGCGCTGCGATTAACATAAAAAGGCATGGTCGAAAATGAAAAACATTCCTCTTGCCGAAAGAATACGGCCCGAAACGCTCGACGATGTCGTCGGACAGAGCCATATAATCGGAAAGAACGCCCCGCTCACAAAGCTGCTCGATTCCGGAAGACTTGTCAATATGATTTTCTACGGTCCTTCCGGGACAGGGAAGACGACGGTCGCGAATATTATAGCCAAACAGGCCGGCGTCACATTTTATAAACTGAATGCGACAAGTGCCGGGAGCGGAGACATACGCGATGTGCTTCACGAAACCGAAACGCTGTTCGGCACGGGCGGTATTTTACTGTATCTTGATGAAATACAGTATCTGAACAAAAAACAACAACAGACTCTTCTTGAATATATTGAAGACGGGCGAGTCACGCTGATTGCCTCAACCACGGAAAATCCTTATTTTGCGGTATACAAGGCGATTCTTTCGAGATGCACCGTATTCGAATTTAAACAAGTCCCACCATCCGAGACAAAAAAGGCGCTGCTTCGCGGATTTGAAAAGCTTTGCCGTGAATTTGATCAAAGCGATAAAAATGAAAAAGATAAAATAATCGATCCTTCCGCGCTTGATTATATCGTTTCCGCGTCCGGAGGAGATATCAGAAGTGCGCTGAATGCGCTTGAGTTGTCTTTTTATGCGTCCGGAGATGTGATAACAGAAGAAACGGCCCGTTCACTTACGAACAAAGCTTATTCTTCATACGATCCAACAGGTGACGACAAATACGAGCTTGTCAGCGCTTTGCAAAAATCGATACGCGGAAGCGACGAAAACGCCGCGGTGTTTTATCTTGCGCGTCTGCTCCAATCCGGCGATCTTCTCAGCCCCTGCAGACGGCTTTTGGCCATAGCGTCTGAGGATATCGGTCTCGCGTTTCCTATGGCTGCCGCGATCACAAAGGCATGTGTGGACAGTGCGCTTTATCTCGGCTTGCCGGAGGCATCTCTACCGTTGTCAGAAGCGGCGGTTATGCTTGCCACGGCTCCAAAATCCAACAGCGCGTATATGGCATATGCCGCGGCATCTAAGGATATCGCCGAAGGACGCGGAAAGGATATGCCCGCTTATTTAAAGAACAATCATATGTTCGGAGAAAGCGAATTCAAGGGCGAATACAAATACCCGCACGATTACAAGGACAGGTATGTGGAGCAGCAATATCTGCCCAATGATTTAAAAGACAGAATTTATTATGAGTTTGCCTCCAATAAAACCGAACAAGCCGCCAAGGAATATTGGGACAGGATAAAAGGTAAAAAGTAACGAGGTATTAGATATGAAAACACAGATATGGGGACATCGAGGATCAAGCGGATATGCTCCAGAGAACACTATCGAGGCGTTTGAACTCGCTTTTAAAATGAACAGCGACGGGATCGAGCTGGATACACATATGACAAGAGACGGCTATATCGTCGTGTCTCATGATGAAAATACTCTTCGCTGCTGCGGATCAGACGCGATTATATCTGGTATGACTCTTGCCGAATTACGTGAGCTGAAAGCGTGCGGAGGCTTTGCCAATCAATATCCAAACGTGAAAATCCCGCTTCTCTCCGAGGTGCTGGAGCTTATGAAAAATAATTCTGATAAATATCTTAATATTGAACTGAAGGCAACAAGCTGGGAATTTCTCGAAAAAACCGCGGAAATATGCGCGGAATCCGGGCTTTTACACCGAATTATATTTTCAAGCTTTACGCGAACTGATTTGATTGGTGTAAAAACGATTCTGCCAACCGCAAAAACCGCGCTTTTATTCTGCGACGATTCTGATGCGATAAATTTCTGTGTCAAGAGCGGATGCTTCGCAGTGCATCCCGCGTATTTTTGGTGTACGCCGCAAAACATTTCCGCCGCTCATATGAACGGGCTTTTTGTCCATCCGTGGACAGTCAATACACCGGAAATGCTTAAAAAAATGTATTCGGCCGGAGCCGACGCCGTTATTACCAACTATCCGGACATGGCTGTTCAGCTCAGAAATGAATTTTAACAAGAATAAAATACATAAGGAGAAGCAAATATGGTCAGATCATTTTTCAGCGATTTTAAAAAATTCATATCAAGAGGAAGCGTTATTGATCTCGCCGTTGCCGTCATCATAGGCGCCGCGTTCAACAAAATCATAAGTTCCTTTGTCGCGGATGTCCTTATGCCGCTGCTCGGAATTATAACCGGAAAGGTAAGCCTGTCGGCATTGAAATGGGTGATCATTGAGGGGGCGGGAGAGAATCCCGGAGTTATTGTAAGCTACGGACAGTTTCTTCAGAATATCGTTGATTTTTTGATTATTGCGTTTGTTGTATTCGTCATCGTCAGATCCTTCAATGTTGTTAAAGACAAGCTTGATGAGGAAGAAAAAAAGAAAACAGCTGCCGCGGACAAGAAAAAAGCGGATGAAGAAAAAGCAGCCGCTTTGAAAAAAGCGGAAGAAGAAACCCGTCACATCGTGGAAGATCAACACGCGAGGCAGGAAGAATATCATGCGATTATAGAAATACGTGACCTTCTCAGAGAAATTAAAGGAAATAAATAAAGTCAAATGTATAAAAGTAATTCAGGATGCGGCAATGCCGTTTCAAAAAGTAAAATGAAAAGAGCCTTTGCCGCCGCAGGTATTGTCCCCGGCGACACTCTTTTAATGCATGGCGCTCTTTCGGCAATCGGTTACGCCGAAAACGGCGCCGACGATGTTATAGACGCGCTCATGGAGCTTATCGGAACAGAGGGCACCTTGGCTGTCGTCGCAATGAGCGGAAATCAACCGTTTGACGCTGCCACCTCTCCTTCCTCCGTCGGAATACTCACGGAAACTTTACGCCTGCGTCCGGGTGCGTATCGCAGCCTGCGCCCGGTTCATTCGATTGCCGCGATCGGAAAGCGTGCGAAAGAGCTTACCGAAGATCATGACAAGGCCCAGACAAATTGCGGCGAAGGCACTCCGTACACAAAACTGCGTGATATGCACGGCAAAATAATTCTACTCGGCGTAGATATGAACAGGAATACGACACTGCATTCAGTCGAGGATATATGTGACTGTTCATACCTTGAGGAGAGAACAATGCTGATGCCGACCTATTATCCGGATTATGAAGGTAAAACGATCACCGTTAGAAAATTCCCGCCCGGTCATCGCGATTTTCTGAAGCTCGTTCCTGTTTTACGGCGTGCCGGCGCTGTTAAAGAGACTGTGGTCGGAAAAGCGTGTGTAAAGGTGATTGATGCCGCGATGATGTTTGACATAGCCGTTAAGGCGGTTTCCGAAGACGAAATGTTTTTTATGTGTGATAATCCCGCTTGCCAATACTGCTCCGCGGCAAGAAAGGCGGCAAAAAATGTATAAATATTCGCTCCGTTCTCCCGTTGCCGGCAATTATCCGGAAAAAAGCTCGTTCGAAGGAAGCTTTGATATAAAAAACCTCGAAATAGACGATCCGTTTTTCGGAACACCGCTTTCAGAAGCTTCAAACGATGTTATAGAGGATGCCCGAAAAGCCCTTGTCTCGTCGAAATCACGTATTGTTTTATATACCGTGAGAATGCCGCATGCTGATATCAAGGCATACGAACGGTTTTTCCGTGCCGCTCACCTTTTAAATATCGAGAATATAAAGCTTTGCCTCTGCACCTTCGGAAAAAAGCCGGAAATGAGAGATTTAAAGGAAATTATTAATCTTGCAGACATTTTCGGCATGGGACTCTTATTTGAGCCTCGTGCGAAGTATCCTGTCTTTACCGACGCGCTTTACATGGAGCTGCGGACATATGCTCCCGGTACGGTCGGTCTGATATTCAATCCCGCCGAATATGTCGCCATGGGAAAAATGCCGTTTTTACAGGTATTGTATAAATCAAAATTCAAGCATGATATTCGGTTTTTGAGAATAAATGACGCTTTGTCAGGAGGCGAACCCACACAAATTGAATGCGGGAACGCGGAAATCAAAGAATGTGCTTCAGCTCTGATCGCGAGGGGATACAGAGGATATTTTTCTTTCCGTGAATATGCTCCGGATATTTCTCTTTCTTCCGTGATCGGCGCATTTGATAAAATGATGTCGGAAATGTAATGAATAAATATTCTCAATGCTTGTCCTTGCCGAAAGAGGCCGGAAATCCGTCAAAAAAAGCGGAGCTTGCCTGTTCGGTTAAAGACGCTCTTTTTGAAATGTATCCCGGGGCCTCCTGCGCGCTGGATTATGCGCCGGGCGACGATAACGATGCGTTCAGGCTGCTTATCATGGCGCGTCTTTCCGCGCAGTGTACCGATAAACGTGTAAACGAGGTTTCAAAGCAGCTTTTTAAATCCTACCCCACGCCATACGCGATGGCGGATGCCGATATAAATGAACTTGAGCGTATTGTATATCCATGCGGCGTATACAAGGTGAAATCCAGAAATATTCTTGATATGTCACGCATTATATGCGAAAAATACGGCGGTAAAGTTCCGGATGACGAAAAAGAACTTCTCGCTCTCCCCGGTGTCGGACAAAAGATAACCAATCTTATGATGGGCGATGTATTCGGAAAGCCTGCGATTGTCGCCGACACTCATTGCATACGAATATCGAACAAGCTCGGTCTTTGCTCGTCAGCTGATCCGGACAAGATTACCGCCGAGCTTACAAAGCTCATTGACTACAAGGATCGTGCCGCGTTTTGCCACGCGGCAGTGCTCTTCGGGAGAGAATTTTGTACGGCGCGTTCTCCGCGCTGCGAGCTTTGCCCGCTGGCAAAGAAGCTCAACGAAAGGTTTACGGTAAATTAAAATGAAAAAGCTGCTCATTATTGACGGAAACAGCATAATGAACCGCGCCTTTTACGGAATAAAACCGCTCACGACGAGCGATGGGCTTTATACTAACGCGGTATACGGATTTGTAAACATAATAAAAAAACACCTTGATTCAATAAATCCTAATTATGCGGCGTGCGCTTTTGATCTCAGAGAAAAGACCTTTCGTCATGAAATGTATACCGAATACAAGGCTACCCGAAAGGGTATGCCCGAAGAACTTGCGATGCAGGTTGAATATGTCCGCGCCGCCGCTGCCGCTTTGGGGCTTAATATTCTCACAAAGGCCGGATATGAGGCCGACGATATTCTCGGAACGGCTGCCGATGTATGCGAGCGCGAACAAAGCGATATAATGGCATATATCGTGACCGGAGACAGAGACTCGCTTCAGCTTGTTTCAGATAAAGTTACCATAATTCTCGCCACAACATCGTCGGACGAAAAATATACGCCCGAGGACATAAAAGCCCGTTATGGAATTGAATCGAAACAGCTTATTGACGTCAAGGCGTTAATGGGCGACACATCGGACAATATACCCGGTGTAAAAGGAATAGGCGAAAAGACCGCGTTGAAGCTGATCGGTGAATGCGGCAGCCTTGATTCGGTTTACGGCAATTTAGAAACAGTTCAGGTATCCCAATCGGTAAAAGCGAAGCTGTCCGACGGCAAAGAAAGCGCGTATATGAGCCGAAAGCTCGCCGAGATATGCAGGTGTGTGCCTGGCTTTCCGCCGCTTGACGAGTTAAAACGAAAGGATATCGACCGTCCAGAGCTCAAAAAGCTGTTCACAAAGCTCGAATTTTTCAAGCTTATAAAAACCTTTTCGCTTGAGGATATTTCTGAAAATACATTTACATCCGGTCCGGATTCCGTATTGCCGGCGGAACGCCAGATATCGCTTGATGATAATAATTTATGCCAACCCGCTCCCGCGGAAATCACTATAGCGGAAGCCATAAGTGCAGAAAGCTTAAGGGCCTTACGCGAAAAATCAGATATAATATACCTTTTTTATGATTCTGCAGAAACAGAATCAATGCCTTATTTGTCCGTCGGAGGCAGGATTTACAGAATAGAAAGCAAAGACATTTTAAAAGAACTCATAAATCTTGAGCCTGTCGTATTATCATATAAGGATTACTGCCATTATTACGCCGGGAAAATCGATTCCGATATTTCAAAGCTAAGTGTTAAATTCGATCTATCGCTTGCGCAGTATATAATTAATCCGGCCGATAACGCCGCAACTCCGCAAAAGCTCGCTTTCATTTATCTGGGACGCACAATCCCGAAGGCCGCCGAACACGACGCTTTTCTGATGCTCTCAATTATGGAGCCGCTGTATACGGCGCTTTCAAAGAAGCTTTCCGAATCCGGTGCGCAGAAACTGTATTTTGATATAGAGCTTCCGCTGTCGCGTGTGCTCGCGAAGGCGGAGCTTGTCGGATTCAAGGTAAATTCGGACGGATTAAAGGAATATGGACGGATATTGACCGAACAGACAGCCGTCATCGAAAAAAAGATATATGAAGAAGCCGGTCAGACCTTTAATATTAATTCTCCTAAACAGCTCGGATATATTCTGTTCGAGGTGCTAAATCTGCCGCATGGTAAAAAGACAAAAACGGGATTTTCCACCGGAGCCGATATACTTGACGAGCTCAGGGGTTTATCGCCTGTGGTTTCCGACATACTTGAATTCAGAAAGCTGTCAAAGCTTTTAAACACTTATGCTCTTGGTCTCTTAAAGGTGATATCGCCTTCAGACGGCAGAATACATACCTCGTTCAACCAGACGCTGACAATGACCGGCAGGCTGTCCTCAACAGAGCCGAATCTGCAGAACATCCCGGTTAAAACGGAGGAGGGCAGAGAGCTAAGACGGTTCTTTATTCCACAGGATGAAAGCCACCTGCTGATTGACGCAGACTACTCCCAGATAGAGCTCAGGATTCTGGCCTGTATATCAGATGACGAGAACATGAAAAAAGCGTTCCGCGATGGAAATGATATCCACACCCAGACCGCTTCGGAAATTTTCCATGTCCCTCAATGCGCCGTTACACCGGCAATGCGTAAAAACGCCAAAGCCGTTAACTTCGGAATAGTGTACGGAATAGGAGAATTCTCGCTTTCTAAAGATATTGGCGTTTCCATGAAAACGGCAAAGGACTATATCGACAGGTATTTCGACACCTACCCGAAGGTGAGGTCATATCTCGACAATACCGTGGCCGACGCGAAACGGAATGGCTTTGTAAAGACGCTTTTCGGGCGCGTAAGGTATATCCAGGAGCTTTCAGCTAAAAACAAAAACACGGCGTCATTCGGAGCGCGCGTCGCAATGAACACGCCGATACAGGGCACTGCGGCTGATATAATAAAACTCGCGATGGTAAACGTCGATCGAAGGCTTGAACGGGAAGGCTTGCGTTCACGGCTGATCCTTCAGGTACATGACGAGCTTATTATTGAAGCGCCTAAATCCGAAGCGGAATATGTAAAAAAGCTTCTTAAGGAAGAAATGGAAAACGCCGTCAGCTTTGACGTTGCGCTGACCGCGGATGTCGGCATCGGTGAGAACTGGCTTGATGCAAAATAGCTCTATGCAGAATTAATTACATTAAGAACCGGTTTTGATTTTATAAGCGGAGGAATATTATTATGGAAAAAGATTTTATAGAATTCATGCTCGATTCCGGCGTGCTGAAATTCGGAGAATTTACGACAAAATCAGGAAGACTGTCGCCGTATTTTATAAATACCGGACTTTATAATACAGGTAAAAAGCTTTTTAAGCTCGGCGGATATTACGCGGACACTCTGTATCAAGCGGTTAAGGACAATGATGGTTATGACGCTTTGTTCGGACCCGCTTATAAAGGAATTCCGCTTGCTGCTATGACCGCCGCCGTATTAAGCTCAAAATACGGTATTGACAAGGGCTACTTTTTCAACCGCAAGGAAGCGAAGGATCACGGAGAGGGAGGCAGCTTTGTCGGATATGTTCCGGCTCCTGGGAAAAAGGCCGTTATAATCGAGGATGTAATAACAGCGGGCACCGCCGTCAGAGAAGTCATGCCGCTGCTCGACGCGCTCGGAATTAAAGTCAGCGATATGATCATATCCGTAAACAGAGCAGAAAAAGGAGCAAACGGAACCAAAAGCGCCGTTTCTGAAATATTTGAAGAATTCGGAATCAGGGTACATTCCATAGTCAATGTATATGATATATATGAATACATGAAAAACAGCGAAGCATACGCAAAATACGCTTCGCTGATGGAATCCTATATGGACAGATACTGCGAAAAGCTTTAAACGGGTTTATGTTCTTCTCGCTTCTCTCAACACGGGCTGCATCTGTATTTTATCGAAAGCAAGCTCGCACGCCTCTGGAATCAACGTGAAATCCGCCATTGCGCTGGTGGGCTTTTTAACCGGATCGTCCTGGTAAAACGGTACGAAAAACACGTTTTTTGTGTTGATAAGCGAGGCTATGCTTTTAGCGCTGGCTGAAAGCGCGTCGTTTGTGGATATTGCAATCAGCACGGGTCTGTCGTTGCGAAGATGAGCCTTGAAAGCCATTGTCACCGGCGTATCTGTTATTCCGGCTGCCAGCTTTCCTAAAGTATTTCCTGTGCATGGAGCAATGATAAGCAGATCCAATAGCCTTTTCGGACCGATAGGCTCTGCTTCACTGATGGTTTTTATTATGTTTTTTCCGGTGGCGGAGCGTAAGAATTCAAGAGTTTCGGATGATTTAATGAATCTTGTGTCCGTTGCGGATACCGATTCCGAAACTATCGGCGTCAATTCGTAAATTTTCGCGAGTGTTTCAACAACCGGAAACACTTTTGAAAACGTACAGAATGAACCTGTTACCGCAAAGCCTACCGCCCGCCTTTCACTTCTTTGTTCGTTCATTTATATGACCATGCCTTTCCGCCGAACCGCATACTTTTTGGCGGTTATGGCTTGCCGAGATTGCGGATGTATAAACCGCAAAGGCAAAAATTGCTGATTGAAAGATTTATCTTTCAAGCTTATACCTTTCTATCGCATGCGCTATATATCCTGCTGCTGTTCTTGGCGCGAATTTACCCGGCAGCGAATGAGCGAATACGACTCTGACGCTGTTTTTTTCCGCAGAAACGGCGTCAATATTATCTTTTCCGCTTGCAAGTTCAAAATAGATCGCGCTTTTTTTAAATGAAGACACAATCTGCTCTGATATTATATGAAACGACGGTATCGTGTTAATAATAATATCAAAATCCGAAATCGCATTCGAAGACGGATCAGGCGGGAATTTCATCGTGCCAAATCCTGCTTCGGCTGCGGATATCAGTGCCGCATCGTTTCTGGCACACATCCATAAGCGCTTTGGTATTCGGTAAAACAGCTTAAGAACGGCTTGCGCGACTCTGCCGGAGCCGAATACGAGCACAGATGCGTCGGACAACAGAAAATCTGTTTCTTTGATAACAAGAGAGAGAATGCCTTCCGCCGTCGGAATAGCGTTCAGCTTCGAAAATTCATCATCTTCCAAAAGCGGAAAAAAGTCGCATTCAGATCTGGATAGAATATTCTCCGCTTCGCTGCATAACTTTCCGCCTACGACAAGCGAGTGCGGACAGATATCCGAAAGCACCGCGCATTGAATTGCCGGCTCTGAGGCGAAAGGCAGAATGACGGTACACGGAACCGTGATCTCCGCGGCGGAATGAATCGGGCGAGCGTATTCCGAAACAAAGTTACAGCTCCAGAGATACACGGTTTTTCCGGCTTTTGAGAGCAGTTCCGCGAGAAAAGAATATCTCAGATCATTGCCGCAAATTATGTACGGCGAAGAAAAGCCTGTTTTATTCAAATACATATCACCTCTTGGGCATTTGAGCGTATATTATAAAACGACAATAGAATAATTGTTTTATGCTTATTCAAAAAGTTATATATCAAAGGTTTTTATTATTAAAATTGCATTTAAATAAGCCTTGTTTTATAAAAGAGAAAAGCTCATATACCAGAGACTTTTCTCTCTTTGAGCGGTAATTATTTAAATGCCGAGTTAATAACAATAATGTACAGCGAGATATATTTGCCGCCTCAATAAAACAATTACATGTTGCATTATATGACGGTTGGCTTGGTGTGTTGAAAAAAGTGAGAATACAGAAAACATAATATAAAATAAAAAAGCCGGCTTTTCATTTTGAAAAGCCGGCTTTTTAATATAAAAGCGGTTTTATACAAATATGTAATTATTTAATAAGGACAAGGCTTCCGATGAGCGGAAGGGGCTTTGTGGAGCCTTTGACAGGTGAGATTATGCCAAGAATTTGATAAACAAACGCAGCGGTCCATAATACAGCTGGGATGATAAATGTCCAAACAAGAATTGACGCAATCACATACATAAATAATATTAACAGTGCGTTGTTGGCGTGGAACTTTCCGTATGCGGTTTTAGGATCTGAAACTAGCGGAAGGAAGAAAAGGAATGGGAAAATATACATTAATATAGCAATTACTTTTCCGGCCTCTACATCTGCCTTAGGGAAGAAAACTTCCGGTGCGGCCTGCTGTGCGCCAGCCTGCTGATATTGGTTCTGATATTGATTTTTGTTTTGGTTTGCGTTGGCGGGATCACAGGCGGCGCAATATTCTTTGCCGTCTTCTATCTGGGTTCCGCATTTTGAGCAAAATGCCATAGTGAAAATTCCTCCTAAATAATATTTACTTAAAAATGGAACAGTGAATGCAGTCAGATTTTAATAATATGAGTATCCGCCGTTCATTATATTATCCAAATAAGGAGTTATAAATGCGACGATGCTGGCGCTTGCTACCAGGGAGATAATTACCCCAATAGCTGTAATGATCAGAGAATAAAACAACAATCCCCTCGAAAAGCGCTTCCTGTTTTCATTGGTGCCCGAGAAGCAAAAGACGATCAGGAAGATAAATCCGATGCAGGGAAGGCTGTACAGGAAAAAGAGCCCTATATATTGTCCGACGGACATGAGTGAAAACGGGCTGCCTTCCGGAGGAACAGCATTGTTATACGGAGCTTGCTGATATGGCGGAGGTGCGAATGTGTTGTTTTGCTGAGTATTTGCTTGTTGATTTTGCTTTTCCTGTGCCGGTTTTTTAACTTCAGCACCGCAGGATGTGCAAAATTTTACATCATCAGGTATCTGTGCGCCACAGGCTGTACAAAAGGCCATGTAAGAACTCCTTTCAAACATGAATTAATGATAATATTATATCAGTAATTGGACAGATTGTAAACGGAAAAAGGCAAAAAAATTATAATAATCCAAAAATTGTTCAAGATATATATACAATTAATTCGTGATTTGTAAATTAAAGTTAATATTTACCGAAAATTGCCGTAAGATGTCAATATGGCTGACGATGATAACAAGCGATGATTTTGAAAAAGACTGCAGCTCGTTCATTACGACCTTTGCCGAATCCAAATCCAGCCCGGCAAAAGGCTCGTCAGCAAGCAGAATATCTCCTCCGAATAATATTGCCCGGGCGCAAGAGACGCGCCTTGCCATTCCTCCGGAAAGCTCGTCCGGATATAGCTTTTTTGATTCATAAATACCTAATCGTGTCAGCAGACCGTCGGCGGCTTTGACTGAAAAGCTTTTTTGCTCCGGCTGTATGCCAAGCATAATATTATCATATACGTTAAGCCAGGGAAAAAGACGTGCGTCTTGAAAAATATATGTGATTCTTTTGCCGTCAAAGCCGATAAGCGAGCCGGAATCAGGCTTCATCAAGCCTGATATTATATTCATAAGCGTGGTTTTGCCGCTTCCGGAAGGCCCTGATACAGTGACTATTCCCTTATCGGGCAGTTCTGCAGTAATATTCGCAAGCACTCTTTTACCATCGAAGGATTTTGATATATTGATCAGCTTGTACATATTATTCAATGCCGCCTTTCATCCCGCGAAGATTTTTACGCGATGATCTGAGAACATACTTCAGAAGCTTTTCCAAAGCAAGGCTTATTAGAATGATAGTGAGCGTCCACGCGAACATATCGTCTGTTTCAAGATAAAGCTTTGATTCGTATAAATAACGTCCGATCGAAGAGCGCGGAGTACACAGCACCTCCGCCGCTATTCCCGCCTTCCATGCGAGCCCGATTGCTGTCATCGAACCGGAAATGAAGTAAGGCTTAACCGCGGGCAACACAAGGAGCTTCAATTTCCGTGAGCCTTTAAGTTTGAAAATATTCGCGGTTTCAATTAATGAGACCGGTATTGCTTCAATACCGACTCGAACCTGTGAATATACTATCGGGACAACCATCAGCATGCTTGTAATGACAGGGATAAATCCGGTTTTAAATAATACGAGCGTGATAATGATAAAAGACGCGACAGGCGTCGCTCTGATAATCGTAAGAACAGGAGAAAAGAGGACATCGGCTGCGGCGCTTTTGACGCAGAACGCGGCGAGCGCCGCGCCGGCGACGGTGCCGGCGATATATCCGCATAGAATTCTGAATACGGATAACGCAACCGATGAATAAAAAGCTTCTTTGCTTAAAAGAGCAAAAAAGCTTTTTATAATTAAGTGAGGCATGGGAAGAATAAGCTCGTTATTTAATATAAGAGCGCACAAATACCAAAGCCCGGTCCAAAAAACGAGCGAAATCACAGCTTTTGCAAATATGTTCAGGCTTTTTATTTTATTTTTTATAGAAGAAGTCGTCATTAGGTAGGCTCCCTCCGACGGAGCTGACGTTAGCGGCGTATAAAATCTCTAAAAATTTATTAACGGTTGTTTTCATTTCATCACCGTCTATATAGCAGATGTTGCAGTTGGGTATGGCTTTTTTCGCGAGAGCGGCCTTCGGCACGATACCGTATTCCTCAATCGCAAGAGCTGCTCCGTCCGTGTCTGAATTGGTATATTCGACGGAAGCCTTATATGCCGCGAGAAACGCGTCCACAGCGTCCTTGTGCTTATCAAGAAATTCGCTGCGGACCACTATACAGCCCTGAGCCTGAGTAATGCCGTTTGTTGTTTTGCCCCATTCGTCATTGAGGTCGAGCGCTATTCTCAGGGCGCTGTTTCCGCTCAAAGCGGTCGTGACATTCGGCTCTGGAAGCATTGCGATATCAACTTCGCCGGCGGTAATGAGAGTGGTGAGCTCAGTATGATCGGCTTTCCAGACAATAGTGACGTCTTTATCGGGATCAATTCCGTTTTCGTACAAAATATATCTGAGGACATATTCCGGAGTCGAGGCTTGTCCGCTTGCGTAAATTGTCTTTCCCTTAAGATCGGCAACGGAATTTATAGTATTTCCGTTTTCAAGAAGATACATGACGCCGAGTGTGTTTAAAGCCGCAATTTTAATTTTTCCTTTCATTTTTGAATAAAGCACGGACGCGAGATTTACAGGCAGAGCGGCTATGTCGCATGCGCCTTTGATCAGATTGGCGTTAACTTGATCCGGCGTGGCGGCGATGGTGAAGTTATATTTATCGGTATATTTCCCTGCATCATTATCCTTCATCATTTTTGCCATACCCATTCCGGTAGGACCCTTGAGTGTCATGATGTTTATTTCTGTGACGGCCGGAGCTTCCGTTCCGGTTTGTGTCTGCGTTCCGGTTTGCGTTTGCGGCTTTTCCGCGGGAGAGCATGAAGCGAGAACCATCGATACCGATAGTATCACGGCAAAAAGGACGGCAAGCAGCTTTTTCGGTTTAAATTGTTTCATTTTAATTAATCAGACCTTTCAGTGATTTGAAATCAAAAATTCAAAATATAAAATGAAATGGAATAACAGCCTACATTCTGTCATGGCTCTCCTGTTCAAGCAGTCTGATGCTTCCGCCGGACACAGAGATCATTCCGGCCGATTTGAGCCTGTCCAGCTCACGGTAAAGCGAGCTTCTTCCCATTCCGAGAGCTTTTGCCAGCGCGGAAAAGCTTTTGACTTCGACAATACCGTTTACGGACGATGAAGCAAGCTGTTTGTAAAGCCTTACTGACAGCTCGCCCGTGAAACAGGCGATCCTCTTGTTTAAAAACCGTATCTTTTCGGAGAGAAACATGATATAATTTTTTGCTTTTATCTCATCGGAAACAATCATGTTTTCTGCATACCCGGGCTTGATGCAGACGACCGAAACCTGCCCGCGGGCGCGGATTACCGTAATAAAATCCTCCGCGTTTCCGAAAAGAGATACCGCGCCGAACATCGCTCCCTGAGAAAGCGTATTGAGCAGCACTTTTTCGCGTCCGTCGTATATGTCAGCCTGTCCTGATAGAATTATTCCCAACATTGCATTTTCACATCCGCATTTGTATATCTGCTCGCCCGATAAAAACGAAGCGAAGCCGCATTCCGCGGACGAGACCGATGCAATTATAGAATCGTCTTCGATTCCTCTGAAAAGCCGGCACACACGCAGACCGGGAAGATATGTTGAAGCTAATTCTTTATCCATTCATTTTTACCTTTTGATAAGTGTCCCAAATGGGACACATTAATAATAGCACAGCTCCGAGCAAATGTCAACAGTCGTTATCCCTTTTTGGCATTTTGTTGAAAATCAAGTAAAATATAATCAAAATTAATAAGCTGTTCATAGACAATATATTATAAAAATGTATAATAACAAAATACTGTTTCGGAGGTTAAAAACTTGCTCGAATTAAAGAATATTAAAAAGACCTACCGTGTCGGAGATATAGAAACACGGGCGCTCGACGATGTCAGCGTGTCCTTCAGATCGAAGGAATTTGTGGCGATCCTGGGTCCGAGCGGTTCCGGCAAGACGACCGCATTGAATATTATCGGCGGTCTTGACCGTTATGATTCCGGTGACCTGAAAATCAAAGGGAAGAGCACAAAAAAATTCACCGAAGCCGAATGGGATGCATATCGCAACAATTCGGTCGGCTTTGTATTTCAGAATTATAATCTGATTTCACATATAGGCATTATCGCGAATGTAGAGCTGGGCATGACGCTCAGCGGCGTTTCCTCTGCCGAAAAGCGAGAACGCGCGATAAGTGTTCTCAAAGAAGTCGGGCTGGGGGATCATCTTCATAAAAAGCCGAATCAATTATCCGGCGGCCAGATGCAGCGCGTGGCGATTGCGCGGGCGCTTGCCAATAATCCGGAAATTTTACTTTGCGACGAGCCGACAGGGGCGCTCGATACCGCGACGAGCATGCAGATACTCGATATTATTAAAAAAATATCAGTTGACAGGCTTGTTATTATGGTCACCCACAATCCCGAACTTGCGGAAAAGTATGCCGACCGTATCGTGAAATTTGCGGACGGAAAAATAATATCGGATTCTCATCCGCATGAAGAAGGTCCGAAGGATGGAGCCTTCACGTTGAAAAAGACGAGCATGAGCTTTTTCACGGCGCTGAATCTTTCCTTTAACAATATAAAGACAAAACCCGGCCGCACTTTTCTCACTTCGTTTGCGTCCAGCATAGGAATTATCGGAATTGCCCTGATAATGAGCCTTTCGAGCGGCTTTCAATCAAAGGTCGACGAGTATCAGGCGGATGCACTTTCCGAATTTCCCATAATAATAAGCCGCTCTGCAATGAACCTGGATAAAGACGTTCTTGCCGAAAGAGGTGCCAAAAAGCGCCAGGAAATAATAAACAAGGTTGAAAACAATGAAACTTCCGATGATACCTCGGACGGGAAATATCCGAACACCGATTATGTGGTCGTCCACAATCCCGAGGAATCGAAAATCATCCATAAAAACAATCTGACCGACGATTATATCGAATATTTAAACGCGATATCGCCCGATATCTGTAAAAGCATCGGATTCACGCGTATAGTTTCGATGAATCTGCTCCGCAGCTCGGACGGAGAGATCAAACAGGTTTCTATACCGATAGGCGTCACACAGGGACAGCCGTCTTCGGGATCGATGATGTCGAGCATGAACAATGCCGGGCTTTCTTCTTTCCCGAAAACTCTTTCCGATACAGACGAGCCTTATCTCCAGTCGAATTACGATCTGCTCGCCGGTGGATATCCGAAGGATGAATATGACCTTGTGCTTATTGTGGACGATGAAAACCGCGTTGACTCGGCCGCGCTGTCCGCTCTTGGCTATACCGTTGAAAATGTCGATAAAATCAGCTTTTCCGATATAGTCGGAACGGAAATGAAGATAATTCCGAATGACATTTGGTATAAGAAAACCGAATACGGAAATTATCTGCCGGAAAAGGATTATGACACGATGTACGCGTCAGAGGATGCCGTGACGATACGCATATGCGGTATTCTGCGCCAGAAGAAAAGCGTGCAGATTTCGCTTCTCGGAAACGGCATAGCATACAGCGACGAGCTTGCTGAAAAAATAGGCAGAATTTCTCATGATTCGGAGATCGTTAAGGCACAGCTTGATTCAGACACGAATGTATTCACGATGCAACCGGTCAACGAAGATGAAAAGAAAAATGTCATTATGATGCTCGGCGGCGATTACACTCCGTATATGATTTTTGTATATCCGCGTGATTTTGAAACAAAGGAAGCCGTAACCGAATATCTTGACTGGTATAACGACGGGAAAGACGAGGCGAATATGGTCATATATACCGACCTTGCCAAGAGCCTTTCCGATCTCACAAAGGGCATAATCGACGGCATTGCGATAGTGCTTATTGCTTTTGCGGCGATATCTCTTGTCGTGAGCCTTATAATGATTTGTATTATCACTTACACTTCTGTTTTGGAGCGCACAAAGGAAATCGGTATTTTGAAAGCGCTGGGAGCGCGAAGAAAGGATATTACACGGGTGTTCGACGCGGAAACCTGCATAATAGGCACGTTTTCCGGCACGCTTGGAATCGCGTTTGCGTATCTGCTGACGCTTCCCGCGAACGCGATAATATTTAACCTGACATCGCTTAAAAACGTGGCAACTTTGAGAATCACCGACGCGGTGTTTCTGATTCTGATAAGCACCGTTCTCACGATGCTCGGAGGTCATGTTCCGGCGAAGCTTGGAAGCAAAAAGGACGCGGTAGAGGCGTTGAGAAGCGAATAATAGAAAATTTGGAATTTAATAAAAGCAGACAGCCGAAAGTTGTCTGTTTTTTTTATTCCAAAGCGTCGAGTTTACACATTATGAGAATGTACACCACTCAGATGATAGAATTCCATACTCATATGTATCCTGCCAAATTGGTTGGTTATTGCCATCAGTCTTAAAATATATATTTTGTTTCAGATGTCCTTCTCTCCTCATATTTAATCGTTCAAGTAGTTTCCATGATCTTTCATTATCCGGATTACACATTGCTATAATACGTCGCGCATTATACTTCTGTATCGCATAGTTTATAATGGCTCTGCCGCTTTCTGTGGCATATCCGTTTCCTTGATATTTGAGATTGAATACATATCCTAATTCCCAAGTATTAAAGTCCTGCTTCGACAGATATATATTTCCTATCAGCTTTTTACTATCCTTCAGACAAACTGCCCAGAATGCATCATCCTTTGAACGCTTTATTGCTTCATTTCTACATTCATCTTCTGTAAAAACATCGTAAGGTTCATAAAAGACCACTTTCGGATCGGATAAATAATCATTTAAATCTTTCCAATCCTCAGGAGTAAAGCGTCTTATGAATAATCTTTGTGTCTCTATCATATTAAACCTCATTTGAAATAAATATTATCGATTAAATGAGTTTACTATTAAAGTATGAAATTGATTTGATTTGATTTCATATTATAAGCATAATGGGAAGCTGGATTCTTGCCATGTTGACTTTGCCTTTAATTAAACTGTTCTCTATTTTTTATAATAAATTGAAAATTAAGATCTTCTAGATTATCGGGATACTTATAAAATTCAGTATCACATTCATTTAGAATTTCATCAACTGCTTCTGTCAGTATACTGTCAAGTAATTCTTGGCGATCGCTTTGATCTTTTGGAAGGTTACCCCCTAGCGTTAAAAGTGCTTTATTGTAAATTTTCTCCGTTTGTTCTGCGCCTATTATATGTAATGAATTTGATGTTTCATTGGCAAAATCCCCACTGCTATTAAAGAAAAACTGAGAAAAGCCACCGTTATTAACTTCTGATTCGAACTGGATATTTAAATAGAATATCTTCTCTGCTTCTGTTAGCTTTCCGATATCTTCTCCATAATTACATTTTCGGCACAGATAACTATTCATAGCAATGAGAAATTGATTTTTATCAGAAATTTTCCAGATTGAAGCTAAATCGGTGTTCCAAAATGCGTTAGAATCTTGAAATGATTTATCAATTTGCTTTGCGTCTAAATGCTTCTTGATTTTTTTCGTTTCAAAATAATTTATTATTACAAAGCCCGTACCTATGTTGAAAAATATTCTGTATGCCGTTAGAAATATCGTCTTCGTATCGTTAATTATTTTGATCATCGTGCCTAATCCATTAAGTTTAAATAATTCTGACTTATAGATCATATTCAGGGCAATTCGATCATTTTTTGTTACGATGTATAAATTATCGTTCTCCTCATGCAAGACACCCTTAGTAACTATCGTTTCTGAACCTATCGATTCGCCAACATAATATATAATTTTATATTCTTTCATATTCAGACTCCAGAATTATAAATTTATTGTACGCATTTACGGTAAAACCTATAGTACCAAAAATCGTATTGGGAATGTTGGAAAAGTTGCCATCTAAAGACAGTAATTAACATTGATAATTGTGCCAATTTTTGTTCTTGAGTATTTCGATAGCTCTATTCCAATCAAGAGAATTATTGTCTGCAGAAAGAGCTTCGATTTCAATATAGTATTCGGTTTCTCGCAAGTCATTATGATGTATATATGTGCCAAAGTCCAGAGAATATTCTTCGCCTTTCTGCACAATTAACACATCGATTAAGCGATCTTTGCTAAGAGTAAATCTGATTTCATCGAACTTTTTGACATGCATCCTTTTCAGAACTAGTTTAATAATCTCATAATAATTTGAAGCGACTATTTCAGCATCGTCAACATAGCATTTGGCAACATTCTCGTTCTCTATGGATGGAAGCGTAGAAGATAGCTTTTCTTCGATAGGTTTTATATATGCACATAGAGCATTCACAGCATCCTTAGCATTAGTTTCGTTACCATTTTTATGTGAGGAGATAAGCTGATCCATAAGTTTATTAAATTTCTTATCCATATAAAGTTCTCCTTAATTCATTTTATTATCTTCTTTAATTACAGATATTTCACCCACGTAAAGTTATGGAACTTATGAACATAATGAGAAGCACATTACTTTACATTTCAAGATGAATGTCGTAGTATTCATCAATATTTTTACTAATTAAAATTAAATCTGAAACTGAAGATAGAGGCAATTCGTCTTCAGTCCTTCCTTCAAGCCATTGATATAATTTTAATTCACTTTTGTCATCCCAACTATCTAATTCGCGACATTTTTCAAGTTTCATAGAAATATCAGCTATTATAGCTTTTCTAATAACCTGCACATTACCCGGTTGTTTTAATGCGTCAGATTCAACAATATCTACCATTTTACAAATATGCTCGTTTTCGCATTTTGCATTTTTCTCAATATATTCATCTGTAACGTCATCGAAATTATCATAAGCTCCAGCTTCTTCTGTATCTATTGACATTTCCTTCTTACTATTGAGATGTTTATCAATCAGTCTTAGGTTCAGTTTTTCTTCAAATTGCTCTATTCCATATATAATTAGAATCTCAAGGTTTTCACATTTGTACTTTTCTTTGAGTTTGCCTTTTTCAAAGAATCCGTTGTCATATGTTATTAAATAAACTTTATCTTCACCTGTAATATGTTGTTTCATAAAGCAGTACATGCTATCAATAATAAAAGAATCATTAACTTGCTTTTCGGTTATTAATCCTTTTATTTTGCGTTTTTCAGTTTCACATATTATTTCTGGTGTCAAAGCTAATTTGACTATTCTTTTCTCGTCAAAGAATCCAACGAGTTCTTGATAGTATTTATTCCAAACAAGTAGTTTATTACCTTGATAATCATCAACTGTACTAAGTAATTTTGATACTAAGTCATGACTTTCATTCCACATCTTACTCTTCGTACCCTCAATAGACATCTTTAATAATCTGCAATTGTTTAGGATGTCATTGCTAATATAGGAATTTTGCTTTTCAAGCTCTAACTGAATCACCTCTGGCAACAATACCGTATAATAGTTACTTTCTGCTAGAGTTTTCAATTCAAGGATTATTGAACTTGTTTCATTGCTTATGGGTTCAAAGTATGATTTCATTTTATAATTATGAAGCAATAGTTTAATGTAAACATTTGTATCAAAACACAAATATATCATTTATTTGTTTCCTTTCGAGCTTCTCATTATTGCTACAATGCGCACGCCCTACGCACATCACTCATTAAAATAAACCCACAACCCCGCTTTTTATGCCCTATATTAACAACTTTAATATATATTACTACATTTCCCGACAAACATCAACCATAATTTTACCATTTTGACAAAAATATTAAAAAAAATCAGGAGTCACGGCTTTAAATCCGCGGCTCCTGTTTTATATTCAGTCTGTCTATCCCCTGCCGGAGCGATTAAATCCGCTTGCGGATTATTGCTCTTTTACATACACCAGCGAATATCCGTCCTCTTTTTCCGCATAAAGAACATATACATCTCCATCCGGATTATAGAAATCGAGTATACCGTATTCTATGGGGACGATATCTTTATCGTTCATAAAAGCGTTTATATCAGTCACTTCAATTTCTTCGGTCGGTGACGGAGCGGACATATCGTTATTCAGCTTATAAACATGCTTGACGGAATTGACAAGGCTTGTATATTCCGCCGAATCGTTGCCGCCGACGCCTTCGGATTTAAGAAACGCAACGGTGTTGCCGAATTCCGCGGGAATCGCGTAGGGAATTGAAATCTGTGTCCCGGCGGGATAATTCGCGAATATGCCTGTGCCGTCGGAATTGAATATGACGGATACATAATATCCTGATGAACCGGAAAGCTCCTCCAGCGATGCATCGGCATAGTCCTTTTTAAGGGCTTCGACAAGCTTATTGAGCTTATCTCCGTCGATTTTGACCTTGTCCGAATAGTCCTGCGCTGTTCCGTTGAAAATGCTTTGCTTTTCGATATAATTCAGGATATCCGCGTCGCCTATCTTTTCCGTTATATCCGGAACTGATGTGAGAGAATAGTCGTTGGCGGCCTCATAGACGGAAAACGCGGCGGCATATGCGTTCTTTTTCGATTCAAGAAGCTTGATAATGCCCGGAGCATAACAACCCTTTTTTATCAGCCCGTAAAGCGCATCTCCGGCTGTTTTATCCTCTGCCGTGACAAGAGAAATGAATGAATAATAAGTGTTGCTTTCCAATTTCCATTTGAACGCAAGCTCGGTATACGCGTTCGAAATAAACGGCATATAGTTGTAGGAGGGAAGCTGTTTTCCGCTTTGATTGGCTTTATTAATGGCGGTGATCAGCTTTATCGCATCTGATTTTTCCGCAAGCTCTGAGGAAGAATCAAGCTCAATTGAGCTGAAGGCGTCATTGCCCGTAATGCCGTTATAGCTGTACATTCCGTCGGTGCCGAAAACGATCTTAAGACTGTCGGCGTTCTCGGCGGATATATCAGGCAGTCTGAAAAATCCGAAAAAATCGATGAATACAAAGCATGCGATCAAACCTGTAATGACGGCGAGGAGGACAAGATGCTTGATATTCTTGAAAGCTGCCTTGATCGAGCCTTCGAAAATCGAATTCAGCGCTATATAACTGAGAACACAGCCTATGCCGATTCCCACGAAAAGCCATACAAGCTTGCCGTTGCCTATCGCGTAGAAAAACGCGGCACAGGCAATGGTGGCTATGACCATCAGTATATGCTGCAGAGGATATCTGAGCTTCATGAACGGGCTGGGGAGAGATACGTTGTCCGCGCGTTTATGCTTGAAAATAAGCATGGCGAGGAATATTATCGCCGCGGCCGCGGCAAGGTAAATTATTATCTCCAAAGCTCCCAAATGCGTGCCTTTTTGCGCGAATTCAATAAACTTGAAAAACGGAGACGAATGGAATATAAAATCGTGAAGACCTTTGGAGTTGTTTACAAAGTCGGCGAACTGACCGTTGTCCATACCCGAAATGGCGCCTCCGAGTATGAAAAAGGCTCCGAAATAAAAGTTTAACGAAAGGTATATAAACAGCGAGACTGCTTTTGAATTTGCCGATACGGAGGAAAGAAGCGAAAGCGCGTAGAACAGTATAAAGAAAAACAATGAATACAGGTAAAATACTCCAAAGCCTGCCCACAGCTCGCCGTAGGAGACATATTTGGTGATCCCGGCCGTAATCAAAATAGACGGAGTCAGGATCATTGAGATTGTATATGGAATAAGCGTAAAGAGCATTCCGCTTAAGGCTGAACCGGCAAAATATTCGTTTCTCCTGACCGGCATTGCTCCGAAAAAGTCAGAGCTTTTCTTTGATTTGTCAAAGGCAAATACTATCTGAGTGCAGAAAAAAGCCAGAATAGCGAGTATGATGATGCTGATGGGAAATTCATAGCCTTTAATTGAATATGTCCTTTCGGCCGCTTTCGTGATGCGGGTTTTATACAATGACACATTCGATTCAAGCATTTCCTCAGGGTATTGAGAATCAAAATACTGCTGAACCAGGTATATGCGGGCCGCCGCATATTCCGGTTTCTGCATCATCGAATCGGCGTAAGCGTAATCATATTTTTTGGTTTCGGTTTCAACGCCGGTCAGTGATCTGCCGTCCGCTTTTGCCTGAGCCGCGAGCTTGCAGGATGCTTCCTCGGCTATCATATCTGATTCCGCGGAGGAGGTTTCCGTATTATATATAAGAAGCCCGATGATCGGCCCGAGTATGATCAGGATTATCAGTATGACGAGAA
This sequence comes from Oscillospiraceae bacterium, assembly GCA_034925865.1. NCBI lineage: Bacteria > Bacillati > Bacillota > Clostridia > Eubacteriales > Oscillospiraceae > Oscillospiraceae bacterium. The sequence goes on from JAYFRN010000018.1 coordinate 40,816, forward strand.
TCACCGACCAGTTGTTGAAAAGCGAATGTCTGATGTATGACGGAATATTTCCGCTGCGGCGTTTTACAGCGTTAAGCATTGCTGTCACCTCCGTGAATCAGTTTGTTGAGCCCGCGTGAATTCAGCTCATATGCGAAGATTTCTTCGAGAGTGAGAGGGAGAGCCTCATAATAGTTTACGCTTGTCCCGGCTTCTGACGCGCGGTTTCTTATTCTGTGTTCAAATTCCGCGGGACTTCCGTTTGCGATGAAGCTGATCAGCTTTCCCGCGTGCGAGAGATTTTTCGGCTCGAATTCATCAAGCGGTATCTCGGCACCCGAAAAAACGAGCTGAACCTTAAAAACATTGTCCTTGAGATCATCTATGCAGCGGTTTATAAGAAGTCTTCCGTCGTGAATCAGCGCGATATGATCGCAAAGCTGTTCCATTTCCCGGAGGTTGTGCGAGGATAAAATCACGGTTGTACCGTTGTCGGCGACGTCGGCCATAAGTCTGCCGGCGGCAAATGCCCGCATAAGCGGATCGAGTCCGTCAAAGGTCTCGTCGCAGAAAAGGTATTTCGGCATGACCGAAAGAGATAGGATAACCTCACCCTGGCGGCGCATACCCTTAGAAAAAGTATTGACCTTTCTTTTTTTGTCAAGTCCGAATGATGAGCAGAATTCGTTGAATCTCTTATATGAAAAACCCTTATAAAACAATGCGTATACGGCGGCTGTGTCCTCAAGTGTCGCCCCGGCGGGATAATACTGGTCATCTGATATATATGCGATGTTATTTTTCAGGCTGTTGTTGTCAAAAACGGTTTGTCCGTCGATTAAAAGCGTTCCTGAATCCTGTTTATAAATTCCCGCGAGTATGCGGAGAAGCGTTGATTTTCCGGCGCCGTTCGTACCGACAAGTCCCATAACGGATCCGCTCTTCAGATTGAAGGTAATATCCGAAAGAGATTTTATGCCGGTCGACTGATAGGTTTTGGATAAATTATTTATCGTTATCATTTTTATTTTTTTCGCTCCCTTCCGGTGAAACTGAAAGCCATTGATTCAAGGTCTGCTTCGAAATACCTGATCCCTCCGCTTCGCATACGAGCTGATCAAGCTTTGATTTGATTTCCTCGCGCTGCTTTTCCTTGATTGATGAAACGTCCTCCGATATGAATACGCCTTTCCCTTGAACCGTCTGCGCGATGCCTTCGCGTTCAAGCTCGGTGTAAGCTCTCATGATCGTATTTGGGTTGATTCCGAGTGAAAGGCTTAAAGACCTGACGCTCGGAAGCTTATCACCGCCGTTGAGCACTCCTGTCGAAATCAACAGCTTGATGTTTGATGCAATCTGTTCGTAAATAGGACGGCGGTCCTTGAAATCCACGGTGATCATTTCGCTCTCTCCCTTCTAAAAAGTGTAACTGTATTAATTGTATTAACACAGTTACACTATATCACGAATGGTTCTGCTTGTCAATAACTGTTTATGGCAATTACAGGATATTGATGGAAATAATTTTAATCTCCTCAACAGGCTTATCCTGTCTGTTGCGTTTCGCTGCGGCAATTTTATCGACAATATCCATACCGTCGGTAACCTGTCCGAATACAGTGTGATGATTGTCGAGCCACGGAGTGCCTCCCAGCTCGGCATATTTATCTACAATTTCCGTATCCCATCCGGCGCGTTTAATTTGTTCGATCATGGATTCATCGCATCCGGAGGCTTGAACAATGAAAAACTGGCTGCCGTTTGTGTTAGGACCTGCGTTTGCCATCGAAAGCGCGCCGCGGTAATTATGAAGATGAGGAGAAAACTCGTCCTTAAACGGCTTGCCCCATATGCTTTCTCCTCCCATACCGGTGCCGGTTGGATCGCCGCACTGTATCATGAAATCGGGGATCACTCTGTGAAATATGATTCCGTTGTAATAGCCGTTTTTAATATGCGTCAGAAAATTCTCGACTGTTTTCGGAGCCTTTTCCGGAAAAAGCTTTATTTTAATATCGCCCATTGTGGTTTTTATATTGATTTCCTCGCCCGCGGTCGCTTTATCAAATTGATACATCATATCGTACTACCTTTCGATTTATAATATTATATACCGATTTTATCATCTTATGATATTTTTGTCAATGTCATATATATTATTGACGAGTCAGTTAAGGTAACCTCTAAGAATTCGTTTTTGCTGTTGTTCCACTCTCAAAAAAACGAAAAAAGCAGAGATAATAAAAGAAAACAAGAGATGTAATTTTGAGTTATTGAATATTTAGAGCCAATAATCGCCATGACGGTAAATATCGGTTGTCATATATGGCCGCTTATAATTTCATCCGTTTATTGGAATTGCTGCCAAGGCATTAATAAAAACGGCGGCGCGGCGAATATCGCCGTGCCGCCGTATACCTATAAATATCTCAATAAAATAAGATTAAAGTCTGTCCGGTTCAGGCGTTCGCCATACCCAGTTTATCCTTTGCGCGCTGCTTTGCGCGAAGATCATTTGAAAGGATCTTCTTACGGAGCCGCAGAGATTGAGGAGTGACCTCAAGAAGCTCGTCATCGGCGATGAACTCAAGGCATTTTTCAAGCGTCATGACGCGCGGCGGGACGAGACGAAGCGCTTCGTCGGCACCGGTTGAACGGACGGCGGTGAGGTGCTTTTTCTTGCAGGGGTTGACGACAAGGTCGCTTGAATCGTTGGATTCACCGATGACCATGCCTTCATATACATTTAACTGATTGGGAATAAACATAGTTCCGCGATCTTGCGCGTTGTACATGCCGTATGAAGTGGTTGTTCCGTTTTCAAAAGCGATAAGCGAACCGCGCGCACGCGCTGAAAGAGCGCCTTTCAGCGGAGAATAGCCTTCAAATTCGGTATTTACAATGGCGTTGCCTTTTGTGGCTGTCATCAAATCGCTGCGAGCGCCGAAGAGTCCGCGCGAGGTGATAATGAATTCTATACGTGTATATCCTGACGAAATCGGGGCCATGGATACCATTTCGCCCTTGCGTTGAGAGATCAAATCGATGACGGTGCCGTTATATTCGTCAGGAGTGTCAACAAAAAGGCGTTCGTAAGGCTCGCACTTAACTCCTTCTATTTCTTTTATGATTACGGTCGGTTTGGACACCTGAAATTCAAAGCCCTGGCGTCTCATGTTTTCTATCAGCACGGAAAGATGGAGCTCTCCTCGACCGGAAACCTTCAAGGTGTCGGTGGTATCGGTATCTTCCACTTTGAGACTTATGTTTGATTCGAGCTCTCTGTAAAGGCGCTCGCGGAGATGGCGCGAGGTCACGTACTGTCCTTCTGATCCGGCGAAGGGAGACGTATTGACGGAGAAGAACATTGACAGCACGGGCTGATCTATTTCGACAAAAGGCAGCGGCTCCGGATTGTCGAAATCGCAGACAGTCTCTCCGATATTTATATCTGGTATGCCTGAAAGGCAAACAATGTCGCCGGAATAGGCGCATTCCACCTGCTTTTTCTTTAAGCCTTCGAATACATATATTGAGGAAAGGCGGTATTTATCAACGGCACCGCTTTTGCGGCAGACGCTGATCATTGTTTTTTCGCAGATATGACCGCGCGTAATTTTGCCGACTGCAATACGTCCGGTATATTCGTTGAAATCAATGTTAGATACCATCATCTGGAACGGAAGCAGGTCTTCCGATTCCGGGGCCGGTATTTTTTCAATTATAAGGTCAAACAAAACACGCAGATTTTCATCCTGCTTGTCCGGAACGAGAGAGGCCGTTCCATCGCGTCCCGATGCATATACGACCGGAACATTCAGCTGTTCTTCCGTGGCTCCGAGGTCAATCAAAAGGTCATACACCTCTTCGAGAACCTGCGCAGGACGGGCGGCGGGCCGGTCGATCTTGTTGACGACAATAATCGGCACGAGATGGAGAGCAAGGGCTTTTTTCAACACGGTGCGTGTTTGCGGCATGCAGCCTTCGAAGGCGTCGACAAGCAGAAGAACACCGTCTACCATTGAAAGGCTTCGTTCAACCTCGCCTCCGAAATCCGCATGTCCGGGAGTGTCGACGATATTGATTTTATAGTCCTTGTATAAGAGTGAAGTGTTCTTTGCGAGTATCGTAATTCCGCGCTCGCGTTCGAGGTCGTTTGAGTCCATTACGCGCTCCGCAACCTGTTCGTTGACGCGGAATGTGCCGGTCTGTTTGAGCATTGCGTCGACAAGCGTTGTCTTGCCGTGGTCGACATGTGCTATTATTGCGATGTTTCTGATCTTTTCGTTTTTCATATGCAAATCCGTTTCAAAGAGTTCGATTTGAGTCGATTTTTATAAGCCTAATAACAAACATTCATTATATCATATATGGTATAGAATTGCAATACATTTTTTAAAATATGCGTACTTTTAATATTTTTTGTCGAAAAAAAACTTTAACAGTAATTTCGTTTGCTATAGAGATTGTAAAAGCTTCTTAATTCAGTATGTGAAAAAGCAGAATTCTCGGACTAAATTCCATTGCAAAATCCATTATGGTATTTACGAAATTCTCAGGACTTGAAATTTCTAAAAAATAATGATTGACAAATTATAATGGTTATGATATAATTAGATAATTCTTAATTGGGACATGTCGATTTATGTATTCCGATCCAGAGAGACGGCATTTTTGGTGAAAGCCGTTTCGGAAATATAATCGGTACCGCCCGTTTTCCGGCATTTACCGGAAGAAATCCCGCAGGAAATGGCGGGCGCAGGATCCGCGTTAAGGATCGCAATGAGGGCAATTCGTTTTGGGCTTGACAAAGCCATGTGTTGCCGTTGTTGGGTGGAATCGTGAGTTCATTATGCTCACCCCGACCTTTTCGGGGCGAGCTTTTTATTTTTATAATATTTTGGAGAAAATCATGAAAATCAAACTTATCGACGGCTCTGAAAAAGAGCTGGAAGCGCCGATCAAGGCTATCGACGCCGTAAAACACATCAGTCAGGGCCTTGCTAAATCTGCCATTGCCGTTTACATTGACGGAAAACTCACTGAGCTTAATAAGGTTCTTATAAGCGATTGTGAATTGAGAGTCGTTACTTTTGATGACGAAGAAGGCAGAAAAATCTACCGTCATACCGCTTCTCATATTCTCGCTCAGGCTGTTAAACGTCTTTATCCGCAAGTCAAGCTGACAATCGGGCCTGCGATAGATAACGGATTTTACTATGATTTTGACAGTGAAATCAGCTTCACTCCGGACATTCTTGCCAAGCTTGAAAAAGAGATGAATAAAATAATCGCCGAAAATCTTCCCCTCGAACGCTTTACTCTTTCGCGCGAGGACGCGCTTAAGTTCATGGAAGAAAAGGGCGAACCGTATAAGGTTGAATTGATAAACGACCTTCCGGAAAATGAGGAAATCTCGTTCTATAAGCAGGGCGACTTCGTCGACCTTTGCGCCGGGCTGCATCTCATTTCCACGGGTAAGGTGAAAGCTGTGAAGCTGACAGCCTGCACAGGTGCATATTGGCGCGGGGACAGCAACAAAAAAATGCTTCAGAGAATATACGGAACCGCTTTTCCGTCCAAAGAAGAGCTTGAATCCTATATCACCCAGGTTGAAGAAGCAAAAAAGCGCGATCACAACAAGCTTGGCAGAGAGCTTGAGTATTTTACAACTGTCGACATGATCGGACAGGGACTCCCGATATTAATGCCAAAGGGCGCGCGTGTTATTCAGCTGTTGCAAAGATTTGTGGAGGACGAGGAACAGCGCCGCGGATATCTTCTCACAAAAACTCCGTTTATGGCAAAACGTGATCTTTACAAGATATCGGGTCACTGGGATCATTACCGCGATAATATGTTTATTATGGGCGATCCCGAAGCGGAGGGAGAAGTGTTCGCGCTCCGCCCGATGACATGTCCGTTCCAGTTCATGGTTTATCTTAACAAAAAGCGTAGCTATCGTGATCTTCCTATGAGACTCAACGAGACTTCGACACTTTTCAGAAACGAAGCATCCGGCGAAATGCACGGTCTCATCCGTGTGCGTCAGTTTACAATTTCCGAAGGACACATCGCGTGTATGCCCGAGCAGCTTGAAAGCGAATTTGCCGGGGCGCTTGATCTTGCGAGATATATGCTCAGTACTCTCGGACTTGATGATGAAGTGTCATACCGCTTCTCGAAATGGGATGAAAACGATAAGGCGAAATATATCGGCTCTCCCGAGGAATGGGAAAGCGTGCAGAACCGTATGAGAGTCATACTCAATGATCTTAAAATCAATTACAAGGAATCCGCGGGAGAGGCCGCTTTCTACGGACCCAAGCTTGATATCCAGATCAAGAATGTACACGGCAAGGAAGATACTCTTATCACGATTCAAATCGATTTTCAGTTGGCCAGCCGATTTGGCATGGTATATACAGATGCGGACGGTCAGCAGAAATATCCATATGTAATACACAGGACATCAATCGGCTGCTACGAGCGTACACTTGCTCTGCTTATCGAAAAATACGCCGGGGCATTTCCGACATGGCTCGCGCCTGTACAGGTTCAGGTTCTCCCGATTTCCGAAAGACAAGCGGAGTATGCCGATTCCATTACAAAACGTCTTTCCGACGCCGGTATAAGAACCGAATGTGACAAGCGCAGCGAAAAAATAGGATATAAAATCAGAGAAGCTCAGCTACAGAAGGTGCCGTATATGCTCGTTGTGGGAGATAAAGAGCAGGAAAGCGGAATCGTCGCTGTACGTTCCCGCAAGAACGGCGATATGGGCACAAAGTCCCTCGATGAATTCCTTTCAGCGATACTCCTGGAAGTTGCTGAGCGAGTTAAATAAATAAAATGATATAGCGAAACGGGGGAAACCTTCCAAAAACCAATGCTGAGGTACTTTTCACGAAAGAGTCCCTCATACTACCCCAAAAGCGCTTATATTGGATTAATAAACAAAAAATACCGTTCCTGATATGCTTTGAAAATCAGGAACGGGTTTTTAGTTTACACAATACCGAAGCATAAATTCGGAGCGTCTATTAGAGTAATAATTATTGAAGCTTATAGGGATTCTTAAGGGCCCTTTTTCAAAAGAGTACTTAAGTGGGGTTAATGGATAAGCCCACTCTATAAATATAAAAGAGAAGTGAATTATGATTTATAGAATTATAGATCGTAGTAGAGGCAATGTTCACAATACAAAATAACTATTGGATAACATTCAGCTTTTTAAAATCTACGCGTTCCCGTATAGGATCGAATTGTTGGTTGTTCAACCACTCGTAAAAATCTTCAGTTTGTGTACTGGTTCCTGTACGAATGAATTTGTTCGAATCGACTTCTAACATATCAAAAAAGGGAGCGGTATATTTATAGATGCTTGTATTAATAGTAATGTTATCATATTTTTTTGCGTGATACAGCATTTCTTGCATAGAAATAATTGCATCGTCATAACGTTTATCTTGCAATAAATATGAGACTTTTTCCATAAGACATTCAAACAAAACTGCATGAAAATGAAGATAATTTTCGTCGGGTATAAACAGTTTTATTATCTGTTCCTCAATGTTACGAGCTTGAATGGTCTTAATATTACGCAAACTAAAAATTATACTGTACAAACCGTCTTTCACTAATTTCTGACGGTGGCGGGTAAGAGCATCTCCGGACAAACAATATTCTAATATGTCATCTTTACTTAATGCCCGCTGAACAAAAGAAAATATACAGCAAGGCAAGACAAATCGCAAGAATTATGGTATAATAAGTGCAAGGAAAATGGCCGAAACATGTTAAAAAGCTTGCACTTGGGGGCGACGAGATGTATAAATACAGC
>JAYFRN010000019.1 GCA_034925865.1 Oscillospiraceae bacterium
CATATCCGATACCGGAATAATATCCGAAACAGCTCCGGACGATTTCATGGAAACAAATAATGTCAGTGAAAGCGAGACCGAAAACGTTACAGAGCCCCGGGAAACAAATAATATCGTTGAAACTGAAAACGAAACAGAACAACGGGAAACGACCGGAATCTCGCTCCCCGCATTCAGCGCCGTGCTGACAAAAGAGAATAAGATTTATTATTATGAATCGACATCAAAAGAACTCATAGCTGCCGTAACCGAAAACGACAAGGTTTATAATGGTGTTCTTTCTCCGGACAAGACGCATATTGCTTACTTCCATGATAAGACATTCGGTGAAGACGGGCAATTTGTGTATCATATAAGAGTTGCCGATATTGACGGAAAGCCTGCCGGTACGTTTGACTTCACAGACAGCGGTAACTGTATATATACTTCCTGGTGGGCAGACAGCCGCCGCTATGTAATTGACGCTCATCTTAATCCGTCTGTTTGCATATTTACTGTGATTGATATAGAAACACAGGAGATAATCAGATATCGCGGAATAAATCTGAGCATGCTGGAAAACGGTGACCTTTTATATGTAGGTGAAATTAATCATTGGGTTAGAGGTGTTCAGACCGGGCGTTTAATGATAAATGAAAAAATTGTTTATGATACCGGCATATATGATGCGATCTTAAGTATGCCTGTAAAATATGGAAATAAATTAGGCTTTATTATCACAAACCGAGACGATGATCCGTTATATACTGTCTTGGGTGATCTTTCGGAGTCTCATGACGCTGTAACCGAGGAATACCGGGTAGATATACCACTTGAAATTCTCGGAAAACACCTTGAGCCTTATTTTGACTCAAATGGAGGTTTTTATATAATTGCACGATTTAATAATAAAGCAACGGCATATTCTTATAACCCGGATACCAAAAAGCTCGAGGAATGTATGCTGCCGGAAGAAAAACCGAAAGATGAATCAGAAAAGCAGACCGAAGACAGTGTTATGGCTGAAATTAAAAACGCGGTAATAACTCAGCTCAACGATACTTTTGACGGTTACAGTATAAGCATAGTGTATTGATATTATTTATAATCTCATATAAAACCGCATTCCCGGAACAGGCATCGCCTGTTCCGGGAATTTATGCTTTATATTCGTTTCAAAACAGAAAGATTTTTACGTCGTTTTCTTACAAGAAAGCGACCGCGTTCTTGTTCTCACGCTTTACTTAAGTTTAAGTGCAATAGCTGCCTTTGCGGCGGCGACCAAATCCTTTGCGGAAAGGCCGAACTCATCGATAAGCTCGGTTGCCTTGCCCGATTTGCCGAACACATCCTTGATTCCGACACGGATAACGGGAACGGGCTTCGCTTCGCATACCGTTTCACATACGGCGCTTCCCAGCCCGCCGATTATATTATGTTCCTCGGCTGTCACGACGGCGCCGGTTTCTGCCGCGCATTTGATAAGAAGCTCCTTGTCGATAGGCTTTATCGTGCAGATATTGACGACACGTGCGCTGATGCCCTCCGCGGAAAGCGCCTTTGCAGCTTCAATCGCGGAAGCGGTCATGATGCCTGTGGCCGCAATGGTCACATCTGTTCCGTTAACGATAGTCTGTCCTTTTCCGATTTCAAAGTCAAAGGTATCTTCGTCAAATATTACCGGAACACTGAGGCGACCGTATCTCATATATACGGGACCGTAATAATCGATCGCTGCCTTGACACAGGCGCGCGCCTCCGCGGCATCGGCGGGATTTAGTATCACCATTCCCGGGATTGTGCGCATAACTCCGATATCCTCGTTGCACTGATGGGTGGCGCCGTCCTCTCCGACGGTTATTCCCGCGTGGGTCGCGCCGATCTTGACATTAAGATGGGGATATCCTATTGCGTTTCTGACCTGCTCAAATGCTCTTCCGGCAGCGAACATAGCAAAAGAGCTTGCAAAGGGGATTTTTCCGGTGGTGGCCATACCGGCGGCGACGGCCATCATATTTCCCTCCGCGATACCGCAGTTCACAAAACGTTCCGGATAAACCTTTTTAAAATTGGCGGTCTTGGTGGATTTGGATAGGTCTGCGTCTAAAACGATTATGCGGGGGTCAGCTCCGAATTCCGCAAGAGCGTCGCCATATGCTTCACGCGTGGCAATTTTTTTACCGAGTTCATATTTTTTAGATAATTTCATTATTTGTTTCCCCCTAACTGTGACTTCAGCTCAGCTATCGCGGCTTCATACTGCTCCTTTGTGGGCGCGTTGCCGTGCCAGGAGGCTTCGTTTTCCATGAAGGATACTCCTTTGCCTTTTATGCAATGGCACACAACCGCTGTCGGCTTGTCGCTTTGTTCAGATGCGGCAACAGCAGCTTCGATCTGGTCAAAATCATGTCCGTCAATTACGATCACATTCCAGTTGAAGGCACGGAATTTATCGTCGATAGGCGTCGGGTTCATAACCTTTGTTATATCGCCGTCGATCTGCAGTCCGTTAAAATCAATGAAAATGCAGAGATTGTTCAGCTTGTAATGGCCGGCGAACATAGCCGCCTCCCAAACCTGTCCTTCTTCAAGCTCGCCGTCGCCGAGAATCGCGTAAACCTTATAGCTGTCGCCTGAAAGCTTTGCCGCTTTCGCCATTCCGCAAGATGCGGAAAATCCGAGCCCGAGAGAGCCCGTCGACATATCGACGCCCGGAATGCCCTTCATATCCGGATGTCCCTGCAGAATACTGTCACTGTGACGGAAGGTTTTCAAAAGATCGGTCGAAAAATATCCGCGATTTGCAAGCGTGGCATAAAGCGCAGGGCATGTGTGACCCTTTGACAACACGAAACGGTCGCGGTCAGCCTTTTTAGGATTTTTCGGATCGATGTTCATTTTTTCAAAATAGAGATACGATAATATTTCGGCAATAGAAAGCGATCCGCCGGGATGACCGGAATTACCGCCGTAAACGCATTCAAGCGCACCCATCCTGATTTTAACGGCAATGTCGGATAGCTCCTGTTTTCTTGCCTTATCCATTGTTGGTTCCTCCTGAAAGATATATGAATATATAAATTATTATCGAGGTATATTCCCTTAAGCCGGGAATCGCTCTTTTATAATTTCGATATAAGGTCGGCTATAGCTCCGTCGCGATGATGGCAAAGATGATATTTAGACACAGCCTTTATTTCGTCGAGCGCGTTGTCAGGGCACGCGGCGATATCAGCGGCGCGGAGCATGTCAAGGTCATTGTTGTAATCTCCGACTGCAACCGTCGTGACTCCGCCGTAAAATTTTTTCAAATTTCGGAGCATTTTGCCCTTTGTCGCGTTTTTATCCAATATTTCGAATAACACTGGGCACGAATAGCTCAGCGCGAATCCGGAGCTGTCACGATCCGAAAACCAGCCGATCAGACTCTGTATTTCATCCGCGGTGCCGCTTACAACAATTTTATTCCAATGCGCACCGTCTATTTCATCTATATCACGTTCAACGGTTATATCCAGATAACGCGTAAGCTCGCGAAGGAGCTTTGGCGTCATATACGGGACGACAAAAAGGTCGCCGACTGATATTCGCGCGCCTATTTCGGGAAATTCGGTTTTGATAAGCTTAAGTAGCTTTCGGGTCGGCTCGGGGTCGAGAAAGGTTTCATAAAACTTTTCTCCTGTCGAAAGGTTTGTTATGTATGAGCCGTTTGTGAGGATTGCCGGCGCGTTGACTATTGAGTCAGCTCCCGGAACGAGGCGAAAAAGCGCAGGTTCGTTACGGCCTGTAGAAAAGGTGAACAATCCGCCGTTGGATTTGAAATGCTCGATTGCCTCCAGATTGATTTTCAGTGTTTCAGATTTCTCGCCGAGAAATGTACCGTCGAGATCCGAGGCGATCAGTAGTCCGTCATATTTCATGTTCTATTATTTCCAGTGCTTTATTAATAAAATCAGGGTCCGGGCATTCGAAAACAAGTCTTTCGCCGGTTACAGGGTGTATAAAACCGATGTGAAAAGCGACAAGCGCCTGACCGTAAAGCCCAAGCGTTTTTCTTCCTGCTGCATAAACCGGGTCCGCGAGAACTGGATGACCGATTTCGCGCATATGCACGCGTATCTGATGAGTGCGGCCGGTTTCAAGAGTAAGCTCGACATAGGAAAACGCGCCATAAGCGCGCAGAACGCGGTAATGTGTCACAGCCTCCTTTGTCCCGGGAGTTCCGATGGGAAAGGCGGCCATTTTTTTACGATCCGTTCTGCTCCTGCCGATGCCGGTGCGTATTGTACCGGTTAACGGTTCAGGCACGCCGTATAGTATGGCGCGGTATTTGCGGGAAAATGTGTGTGCTTTTATCTGAGCGGCCAGAGAAATGTGAGCAAGCTCGTTTTTTGCGACAATAAGCAATCCGGCCGTATCCTTGTCGATTCTATGAACGATTCCCGGGCGAAGTTTTCCGTTAATTCCGGAAAGATCTCCGTCACAGTGAAACAGCAGGGCATTGACGAGAGTCCCGTCCGGATTGCCCGGGGCGGGATGCACAACCATTCCCTGCGGCTTGTTGACTACAAGTAAGTTTTCGTCTTCGTAATATATATCAAGCGGGATATTCTGCGGCTTTGCTTCAATTCCGGTCGGTGGCGGAGCCGAAAGCTCAAGCTCATCGCCGGATGTCAGACGGAAATTTTTCTTTCTTGGAATTGAGTTGACAAGAACATAGCCCGATTCACAAAGCTCCGCGACCCTTGTGCGTGAAAATCCGGTTTTTTGAGATAAAAACACGTCAAGCCGTATTTCTGAGTCGCTTTCCTCGGCAGTAAATGCGTATATATCCCGGTCAGCTTCCGGATCATCGGTAAAAATGACGATATCATCGTTCATTTTTATCGCCTTTTTCGGATAAAGCCTGCTCGTTGTTTTTGTTATTTACAGGCTTATCATAATCCTCTGAAGTAATCGCCGGATGCTTCTCCGATACTGTTATCTCATATTTAACGTAATATATTATAAAAAGCGCCGCGCCGATCGTAATAAAACTGTCGGCGATGTTGAATATCGGGAAGTTTATCACTCTGAATTCGATGAAATCAATGACATATTTCAGCGCAATACGGTCGATCATATTACCGATTCCACCTCCGGCCATCATTGCAAGCGAAATTATGAGAAGAGCCGGCTTTTGCTTTTTGCGTGAATATATTATATATCCAATCATCGCCAATAACGCAACCGACGATGTAATCATAAAAACCCATCTGGCATCAGAGAACATTCCCATAAATGCTCCGGAGTTTTCATGATAAGTAAAGTACAGAATTTTATCGATAATCGGAACCGACGTGACTGGCTGAAGATATGTCACGACAATGTTTTTTGTCAGCTGGTCAAGTAAAATGACCGCCGCGATTATAATAAACGGCATTATTTGGTCTCTCCGGTATTGTCATCGGCGGCGGGTTTTTCACACTTTACGGAAATAAAATCGCCGCCAACCTTCGGGTCCTTTTCTTTTGATACATCCATGGCAGCGATCTTATACAGCTCATCTGATGAAGGAATATCCTCGTCAGCTTTATCCGGGTTGCCGATTTCGAGCGCCTGAATAAACTTGATATGCTGCATATAACCATCGCAGAGCTTTTCTTTAAAATCCTGGGCGGAGGTACGAAGGGTTTTGAGTGCTTCCCGTTCGTCTTCGACTTTTTTTGCGGCTTCTGTTATAACGGAATCGCATCGCCCGGAAATCCCGGCAATTACAGCGTCCGCTTCTTTTTTTGCGTTATCTATTATTGTCTCACTCAGCTTTTGTGCCTTTATTATTGCGGAGCGGATCGATTTTTCATCTCCCGCGAGCTCATCGTATTTGCTTCCCAGTATGTGCAGTTTCTTTTCAAGCTCGGCGTTTTCACGATAAAGCTCGGTATAGCTGTCTATAAGGTATTCGATATATTCGTCAACTTCGACTGAATTATATCCGCGTACCGCTTTTTGAAATGTTTTTTTCTTCAAATCATGCGGTGATATCATTGCACTTACCTCTTTTATATATATTTATCGCATATGAACCTGATGCGATCTCTCTTGTTTGTTCCGTCTGTGGAAATAAAAATAAACTTTCCGTATCCCCTTACGGAGAAGATATCATTCGGCATCAATATTCTGTCGGGACGCGCCGCGCTGTAATTAAGCACCGCAAGCTCCGATTCAATCAGCTGCTTTGCTTCAGAGCGCGGAATATTGCAAATCTCGGAAATAATCGCATCAAAACGTGGCGAAGCACATGTCCCGCGGATGCGTTCAAACGTGCGAGTAAACGAGGGCACGAAGCCCTTGTTCTCTGTCTTTGTCGTTACGCCGCCGCGTCCGATGCGTTCAAGCGATGACGCGATATGCTCCGCGATGGTGTCTTGTTCGTCAAAGACCGCAACGTATGCTTTTCCCGGAGAGATTAACAGAATATCTCCGATAAACTCACGACGTATTCCGAGCGAAAGCACGGCGCCGAGTACATCGCGGTGAGAAAATTCATTGAAGCCGTTCCCGTCGATACAAAGCCATTTGATCGGAATACATCCGGCATCTTCACCTGATTCAGGTGAAATAAACCCAAAAGCCAGCCTTTCCGCGTCAGGGTAGCCTCCATACGAAACGAAGCAACCGCCGTGGGCATCAAATCCGGCGGATTTAACCGCAGTCTTGACAACCTCGGATTGCCTGCCGTCCAAAAAAGGCAGAAATGATTTCCGTCCTCTTTCGGCGGTGCGCAGCTTGTCGTGTACGCGTGAGACAAGCACGTCATCCGGAATATCCGATGAAAAGCCGCTCATAAAGCTTCGATCAATCCTTGAATTATTGAAAGCAAGATGACAGTCACTATGAAGGAAATATCAATAGGAAGCATGTTGAGGCGAGGAAACTTGTTTATTACACGGCGCACCGGCTCGATGAGAGGCTCAGTGGCATAATACATAAACATCCAAAGCGGATTGTCGTCCTCGAACGGCAACCAGCTCATTATCGCGCGCGCAAGCATGAAAAACAGCTCGGCGCTCAGCAATATACTTATAAGATTGCCCAATAACGCAACAAAATGCTCCAACCCGATAACCTCACCAGAAATTTATTTTATAAGATCGCCCTTTTCCTGCGTCTCTTTAAGCTGATCGCCGGAAACCTCTACGTTGGACGGAGTCACGACATATGTACTGTTTGCAACTTTGCGGAGATCACCGTTTATCGCATACGCGACGCCGTTCATGAAATCTATTATCCTGCGTGCTGTCTCTTTGTTGGTATCCTCGAGATTTAATAAAATAGTCTTTTTTTCAAGCAAGAAGTCGGCAATCTGTGTCACATTTTCAAGCCTCTCCGGCTTTACGACTTTCATTTCGATTGCGGATCCGGAGGCCATATTCACGTTTGTTGACTGCTTGGAAGGAACATATTCTTCACGGCGCGAACCGGAGTTCTGTTCATTTTGATATTGGCGGTTGCCCTTTTGAGGGACAAAGCCACCATTGTCATCTTCCTGTCCGGAATAATCTTCTTCGTAATCTTCTTCGTTATATTCCTCGTCCTTTTCCTTTCCGTAAAGGATGTTGTTGAGAGTATCTTTAAAACCCATTTTACTGTCCTCCGTTTATATGTTTGTATTATTTTAATTTATCCGCGGTTTATTTATACTCGCGTTTCCCGAAAATTCCGGTGCCTATTCTTACAATATTCGAGCCGCATTCGACAGCGGCGGCATAATCACCGGTCATTCCAAACGAAGCATACCGCATATTAACATTATCCTTGTTTTTGACCGATATGTCAATAAAAATCTGTATAATTTTTTTAAAATACTGCTTTTGTATGTTTATATCCTCGCAAACGGGCGGTATCGTCATCAGACCGCAAACCCGGATCGATGTAAATTTTGTCAGGTTCGTCACAAACTCTTCCGCATCCTCAGGCCTTACTCCGGATTTGGATTCCTCGCCTCCGATATTTACCTCCGCCAGTATATCCATGACGAGATTTTTCTGCTTTGCGCGGCGGTCAATCTCCGCGGCCAGTTCGATGCGGTCGACTGATTCGATCATATCGACCTTGTCGATTATATATTTTACCTTGTTTGTCTGAAGAGCGCCTATAAAATGAAGCTTGAATTTATCTCTGTCGAGTGCATCGTATTTATCAAGCAGCTCCTGAACACGGTTTTCTCCAATGTATGTCACGCCGCATTCGGCAAGATAATTTATCTCCTCAGGCGTACGTGTCTTTGTCGCCGCAAGCAGAATAATATTATTTTCATTCGGTGTCCCGACCTCTGACTGTCGTACTTCCCTTGCCTTTTCTATATTCTCGCGGATTTTCATTATATTTCCGGCGATTTCGTCTTTTCTTTGTTCTGTCAGCATAATAAGTTAATCCACAACCTTTCCTTCGAATAAATCCTTGCCCTTGACTATTACAGAATCGTAAAGGCTCAGCTCGTTGTTGAGCGCGTTGTTTTCAGTCATTTCCACAAGGTAATAATTATCTGTTTCATATATAATCTTCGTGCTTCTGAACATTACGGTGTTGCCGGAAAGAATATATACTCCCTGCTTTCCATCAACCAGCCTGAGCGCGTTTTTAGGTATCTGAAGGCCGGTATATGTGCTCTTTATTATACGTGCCTGCTGCATGCGTTCATAGCTGAACCCGGCAGGGACATATTCGCTTTTAAAAACGAGTACGACGGTATCCGTATTTGTTTGTATGAGCTTTTTCACAAGATTCGCCTTAACCTCCGCGTCGTCGGAATAGGGGAACAGGATACCATAAGAAATTCCGGTCTCCATATCGGAGGCTTCTCTTTTTGTGACCGGACAGAGTATATACCATTCGTAATCTGTTACTATTTTTCCGGCTACGTTTTGTGGTACATCCTTTTTTGATTTGGTCAACGCTAAGAATCCGTCAACAGTGAGCTTGTCTATGATGTCAGGAGTGAATACCGTTTCGTATCCGTCAGTAATCGCCGTAAAAAACCCTGAATTCTCGGTCTTTATCGAAGTTTTAGCGGACGGATTGGCGGCAAGCCCGGCGGCAAGTGAATCCTTTTGCGCTTTTAAAGCGTTTATCTTTGCTTCGAAATCAGTCTCCTTTGTGATAAGCATACGTTTGTTCATAGTAGTAAGAAGCGGTTTTTCGCAGGAAATGGCCTTTTCCAGTTTATCAGATGTAGCGGAGCGGTTTATCTCAGTTATAAGATCGGTGATCTTGGTATCTATTTTCGTAATATCCGTAGTCACATATCCGTTTGTTATAAGGCTTTCTTCAAGTATGGATATCTTATTATCCAGCTCACGGATCTGTTTTTGAAGATTCATCGCGTCGTTTGACGAATACACCTCGACAACCGTCTGATCTTTTCCTACTCTCTCGCCTTCATTCACATCGTAATACAATACTCCCTGAGAAGGCGCGTTGACATAAACCTCGCTTCGCGCAAAATAACCCACCGTGTCAAGCGTCTTCTGTACTGTGTTTATTCCGGCATGCTCGGTTACAAACTCATAAGAAAATGTCGTCGAAAATTGGACGAACAAATATATTATTATAAAAATCGAGAGGATAACGCCGAATACACCTTTCAGAAAGCGTGTTATATTCATTTTTTCCCTTGCCTTTGTTTTTTGCTCCAGAGCTACGTAAAAATGTTCTTTGATTAAAAGTAAAGGCTCTGGTAAATGAGCTTTGACCGTAAGTCATATTTATAGTTTAATAATATCAGGCTCGGATTAAGTTTCCCGTTAAGCTTCTTTTCAAAGAAGCCGCGCGTCTTAGCTTAAAAACTTCTTAACTTTAGTCAAAACCCTGTCGTTTCTCGCCGGATCTGCGGTATCTCCGCGGTCAGCATATAACCTTATTGCCGATTCATACCTCGAAAACCATGATATCTGACGCTTTGCATAGTTGCGCGTGCGGCGCTTCAGCAGCTCGACGGCCTCGTTATATCCAAGCCTTCCCTCAAGCCATCCGCACAGCTCTTTGTATCCGATCGCCTGGGCGGCGGTCACTGCGTCGGCAAGCCCGTCTTTGTATAAAGCCTTCGTTTCGTCACAGAGCCCGCTTAAAAGCATTTCATCAATTCTTCGATCAATACGCTCGTAAAGTGCGCTGCGATCCGCAAACTCGATTATGAACATGAGATATTCATATTTAGGGGGATTAAGACGCGATTTTTCTATATAATATGACATGGTTTTGCCGGTCGCTATATATATCTCAAGCGCGCGTATTATCCGCTTTGTGTCATTGACATGCAGGCGCGCCGCTGTCTTTGGATCAACTGCGGTAAGCATATCATAAAGCTCCGCGCCGCCTCCGTTTTCTGCCTGATAAACAAGACGTGCACGAATATCCGGAGGGCATTCGAAATCTCCGAAATCAGTGTTATTGACAAGAGCGTCAATATACAGACCCGTCCCTCCGACGATGACCGGCACCTTTTCTGCGCCCATCGCCGCTTCTATCTCCTTTTCAGCCTCCTCTTTATAATCAGAAACGGAAAACGATTCTCCGATATCGACAATATCGATTAATTTATGCGGAACCGATTTTCTTTCTTCTTCTGTCGGCTTGGCGGTTCCTATGTCCATTTTTCTGTATATCTGCATCGAATCGGCGGATATAATCACGCCGTTGATTTCTTTTGCAAGCCAGAGCCCGAGCGTGCTTTTTCCGCTTGCCGTCGGTCCGGCTATTATAATCGGCTTTATCATTTAAATTTCTTTTCATTTATCAGAGTCTGTCCGTTAACTGAAATGCTCTGATTTTTCGTCCTCTCCCGAACGCCTTTCAAGGTACATTGCATCACCAAAGGAAAAAAATCTGTATCTGTTTACAATCGCATGCCGGTATGCTTCCATTGTGCGTTCATATCCGTAAAACGCGCTGACGAGCATGATGAGCGTGCTTTCCGGAAGATGAAAATTCGTTATCAGAGCGTCCGATGTCATAAACCGGAAGCCCGGATATATAAATATATTCGTCTCTCCGGAGCAGGCCGGAAGGTCGTGACCTGGCTCTGAGCCGAAGAAGCGCGCGTAAGCTCCTTCCATAGTCCGCACAGATGTGGTGCCGACGGCAACAACTCTTTTACCGCGATGCCTTGCGCCGTTTATGGCGTCGGCCGCATCGCGCGGTATCTCGTAATACTCACTGTGCATATGGTGATTGAGGATATTGTCCTCCTTGACGGGACGGAACGTGCCCAGCCCGACATGCAGAATTACCTCTGCGATTTCGACGCCTTTTTTCTTCAATGCCGCTAAAAGCTCTTCGGTAAAGTGAAGCCCCGCCGTTGGCGCGGCAGCCGAACCGTATTCCTTTGCGTATACCGTCTGATATTTACTGTTATCATCAAGCTTTTCCGTTATATAAGGCGGAAGCGGCATACGTCCGACCTCGTCCAGAAGCGACAGAAACGACCGGGTCGTATCGTAACTAAATTTTACTATTCTGTTTCCTTCGGGTGTGACGGATAACACCTCCGCCTCGAGCATATACGGGCGTTCCGAATTTCCGATCTGATCCTGATTAGCCCTGAGGCGGTCACCCGGCTTTGCCCTTTTTCCGGGACGCGCAAGGCATTCCCATATGCCACCGCCCATATCTTTCATAAGAAGAAGCTCGACCATACCGCTGCGCTTTTCTGAAATGGGCAGAAAAAATACGCGCGCGGGAATTACTTTACTCTTATTTACAACCAAAACATCGCCTTTATCAAAATACTGCTGTATATCTGTAAATATTTTATCATCAAGCTCGCCGTCACGGCAGACGAGGAGCCGACATGTATCGCGTTTTTCCGACGGATGCTGAGCGATCAGCTCTGTGGGAAGCTCGTATGCGTATGTCGAGCGCAGCAACATTTTGCCATTTATATCATTGCTCATTAAAATTTTTGAATTTCCTTAAAAAAGTATTTGACATCACCGGTATTATTTGATACAATAAACGCGGATAGAGGCGCGTTTTCTATCAGTAAGGATGCCTAGCCGCCCGAAGCAATGAAGCATCACGAAAGGACAAAACGCCGAAGCCACGCGGATATCGGGTTTTCGCGTGATGCTGGACATTGTGTCAACAACACATTGTCTGTCGCCGGTTTTCCGGCGGAGAGCTGTCATTGATATGGACAAAACATCGGTATGCCCTATTAACCGATATACCTTGTTATTATATATCATTGATAGCCGGTTTTCAACCGGTTTTTCTTTTTTGAATAAAAATTTACTTTTGTTTTTATTTTTTCGCTCTCGCCATTCCTCAATTTTCCGTTCAAACATATACTATAATGGTAGCCGAATTAATCAAACGAGGTATTTTTAATGAAAAGAACAATATTTACCGGCGCCGCCACTGCGCTTATCACTCCGTTTAAAGACGGTTATGTAGATTTTTCCGCATACGGCGCTATAATCGAAGAACAGATCTCCTCCGGCATCGATGCTTTAGTCGTATGCGGTACCACCGGAGAATCTTCCACCCTCAACGATGACGAACACCGCGAAGTGATCGAATTTGCCGTTTCAAAGGTGGCAGGACGCGTTCCGGTCATCGCCGGCACGGGTAGCAACGACACAGAATACGCCGTAAGTCTTTCGCGTCACGCATGCGAGGAAGGCGTCGACGCCGTTCTTCTGGTCACGCCCTATTATAATAAGGCAACTCAAAAGGGACTTATCAAAAGCTTTTCCCATATCGCCGATGCATGCACAAAGCCCGTTATTCTTTATAATGTTCCGTCACGCACCGGAATCGGCTTTAAGCCTGAAACATATGCTGCTCTCGCTGACCACGGAAATATCGCCGCAATAAAGGAAGCAAACGGAGATATATCCTCGATTGCTCAGACAGCCGCCCTCTGCGGCGACCGGCTGGACATTTATTCCGGCAACGACGATCAGATCGTTCCGCTCATGTCTCTTGGCGCAAAGGGCGTCATTTCCGTGCTTTCCAATCTTCTCCCCGCCGAAACTCACCGCATATGCGCGGAATTTTTTGCCGGGAACATTGCCGAAAGCCGCCGGCTGCAGCTGTATTATCTCGACCTTATAAACGCGTTGTTTTGTGAAGTCAATCCGATTCCCGCAAAAACCGCCATGCATCTCATGGGCAAGTGCGATATCGAAATGCGCCTTCCGCTCTGCGAAATGGAGGACAAAAACCTCGAAAGGCTGAAAACAGCAATGCGTGCGCATGGACTTATATCATAACATCAGGGTTACGGATCAATCGTAATTAATTATTAAACAAAGGAATGCTAAATAATGAGAATACTCATGTCCGGCTGTGGAGGACGTATGGGCCGCTTCATATCAGATATCTGCGAAGCCCGTGAAGCTGTGATTGCCGCCGGAGTAGATATCGCCGATGTCGCCGGAACATCATATCCGATCTATCGTAAAATATCCGAGGTTACAGAGACTTGTGACGTGATAATCGATTTTTCGTACCATACCGCTGTCTGTGACGTTCTTGAATATGCGCGTGCTCATTCTCTTCCCCTCGTAATCGCCACAACAGGTCACACGGATTTTGAAAAGGCGAAAATTGCCGAAGCGTCTCGTTTTATTCCGATATTCAAAAGCGCGAATATGTCGATAGGCGTCGCGCTTGTCACAGAGCTTTGCCGACGCGCTGCCGCGTTTTTACAGGATGATTTCGATATCGAGATCGTGGAAAAGCATCACAATAAAAAGCTTGACGCTCCGAGCGGAACCGCGCTGATGATCGCGGACGCAATGAACTCTGTGCTTAATGCAAACGATGAATACATTTATGACCGGCATGCCGAACATCGTCCGCGCGGAAAGCACGAAATAGGTTTCGCTTCTGTCCGCGGTGGTACGATCGTAGGGGAACACGACGTGATTTTCGCCGGACATGACGAGGTGATCACCGTGTCCCATTCCGCCATTTCGCGCGAAATATTCGCAGAAGGAGCCCTTCGGGCTGCCCGTTTTATTATCGGCAAGCCTGTCGGCGAATATGATATGGGCGCACTTATAAAGGAAATTTAATCAAATTAAAATTAAACAAATATAAAAGACATTGCGGCTTGATTCATGTTGCAATGTCTTTTTTGATTTGATTGTGAGGGGGACGATTTCGGCGGACAACCGCTATGGAGCGGACAACCGCAAGGGTTGTCCCTACAAATTCACGCCCAAAACATACCCGTCGGCTTTGGTTCGGTGATCATGGCCTGCTTAAGGAAATAAACGGCCTTTTCAAAACCCTCTTTGCTTGTCATGAGGCTGTCCTCATGTTCTATGGAAAGCACATGATCGTATCCCACCAGGCGCAGCATGGAAATCATATCGCGCCATACCTGCATATTGTTGCCGTACCCGACGCTCCTGAACACCCATGAACGGTTGATCTCGTCGCTGTAATGCTTCGTGTCAAGCACGCCGTTGATATGCGTATTTGTGTAATCCATTCTCGTATCCTTTGCGTGAAAATGGAAAATCGCTTTCTCTTTCCCGAGGGCGCGTATCGCCTCGACCGGATCGATCCCCTGCCAAAATAAATGGCTCGGGTCGAAATTGGCGCCGATTATGTCTCCAACAGCTTTTCTGAGTTTCAGAAGCGTCTCGGGATTATATACACAAAAACCGGGATGCATCTCGAACGCGATTTGCGAAATACCGTGAGAAGCGGCAAATTCGGCAGTTTTTATCCAATAGGGGATCAAAACCTCATTCCACTGATAATCGAGTATCTTTAAAAATTCCTCCGGCCATGGGCATACAACCCAGTTTGGATATTTCGAGCTTTCTGAATCGCCGGGGCATCCGGAAAAGGTTATGACTTTTTTCACTCCAAGCTTTTCCGCGAGCAATACAGCGTCACGGAAATCGTCGTCAAATTTTTTTGCCGCGGCTTTATCCGGGCTGATCGCGTTTCCGTGACATGACAAAGCCGAAAGCTCTATTCCGGAACGGTCGAAAGCGGCGGCGAATTCATTCAACGCGGCTTCATCCGAAAGCAGCGCATGAGGATCGCAGTGCGCCTTTCCGGGATAACCGCCGCAGCCGATCTCCGCTGCTTCGAGCCCGAGCTTTTTTATGTATGAAAGAACCTCCGGCAGAGGCTGTGAACCGAACGGTACGGTAAGGACGCCAAGCTTCATGATTTTCTATCCTCCTGTTAAATAAATCCTATAATATGCGTTCCCGTTATATAAAATTATACGCTTTCCCGCTCGCGGCGGATTTATATATTCCCTCGAGTATCTGCGTCACGCAGCATGCCTGCTCAGGAAGCACGCAAGGGGTTTTTCCGTTGATAACGGCGTCTATCCATTGTGCCGCTTCTCTGTCCTGCGGCTTTTCGGACACTCCGTTGTAAAACGCAACTCCGCCAGCGCTCATATCCGGACGGGTAATGAACTGTCTGCCATTGCGGACACCGTTTATTCTTACTCCGTCCCAGGTATCTCCGCCGCCCTTCGTTCCGCATACCATCGTGACGGCTTCTCTGACTTCAACAGTATTGAGTGCCCAGCTTGATTCAAGAATTATCGTGGCGCCGTTCTCCATGACTACGAATCCGAAAGCGCTGTCTTCGACGGTGAATTTATCTGGATCCCAGTCGCCCCAGGCATTGCCGGAATTGCGTTCATTGTTGAGCTTATGATATGTGGTGCCCATGCAATATTTCGGTTTGTAGTTGTTCATTGTCCAAAGCGTAAGATCAAGCGCGTGAGTTCCTATATCGATAAGCGGACCGCCGCCCTGTTCGTATTCGTTAAGAAAAACACCCCAGTTGGGTACGGCGCGGCGGCGAATCGCGGTTGCTTTTGCGAAATACATATCGCCGAATGTCCCGGAATCCGCCTCGGATTTAAGATAAAGAGCTTCATTTGTCTGACGGTTCTGATATCCGATCGTAAGAAGCTTTCCGGTGCGTTTTGCGGTATCGACCATCTTTTTTGCTTCTTCATAGGATGTTGCCATTGGCTTTTCGCACATAACATGTTTTCCGGCTTCCATTGCTTCTACGGATATATATGAATGATGACGGTTTGGCGTGAGAACATGAACAACATCGATAGATTTGTCTTCAAGCAGCTTTCTATAATCGACATATACAGCCGCCGAATCAGGCCCAAAACACGACTTGGTCCGTCTGGCGGCTTCTTCGTTTATGTCGCAGTAAGCGACAATTTCGACGTTCGGGATCTGAGTAAGAGCAGGCAGATGTTTTCCGTTGGCTATTCCTCCGCATCCGATTATGCCTATCCTGACTTTGCTTGATGAATTAAAGTTGAACATACAATTATCCTTTCAAGTGTTTATTTTCTGTAATATTTGAAATACGCAATTATACTCCGATTTGTTCCGCTGACGAAATCAAGGCCAGTGATAACAACGCCGTCAAGGCTCATGAGATCACCGCATGTAACTTCATCCTCGCCGCATTTAAACAAAAGCTTTCCTCCGCAGGAAACGCTCAGCGATCCGTCCTTTACGACGATGTCTCCGTCTTTCCCGATGACCACATCGCCGGAATCGGTTATCTCGGTAACATATTTAAGCGCTTTACCGTGGTAACCCCGGGATTTCATACGGCGGTATGCTT
Source organism: Oscillospiraceae bacterium (assembly GCA_034925865.1). Lineage (NCBI taxonomy): Bacteria > Bacillati > Bacillota > Clostridia > Eubacteriales > Oscillospiraceae > Oscillospiraceae bacterium. The sequence goes on from JAYFRN010000019.1 coordinate 16,609, forward strand.
TTGAATTTTCGTTTTTCGGTTTGAAAAGACGTAAAAAAAGGTTCATCACGTTTCCCTCCGGAGCGCGTTCATTTATTAAAACGGCAATTTAATAATTCTTGTTTTGTAAGAGAAAAAGCCCATATAACAGAGCCTTTTTTCTCTTTAACGGTAATTATTTAATTGCCGAGTTAATAACATCATTATACATTTATAATTTTATAATGTCAATAAAACGGCCGTTTCCTTTTCCATAATTATCTTCTCGTATATGATTCCGGTTTTCCACCCGAAACAATCAATTTGGCAAGACATAGAGCTTCGCTGTCTGATTCGGTTGTAAATAAAACGGTGAATATATCTGCACGCCCGCGAAGCGTATCCGCGCGATACGAAAGTTGCGAATTCAATATCGCATTCCTGTGTCCGAACTGAGGAACGGCGGTAAAGCGTGCCCCGGTGCGGTCGCGCAGCTCAAATAAACGGCGGCATGACGCACCGCATACCGGATCGGAAAATCTCTTATCACATCCTGTTTCATTGGCAATGACGCACGACTGAAGCAGCATCAACGGCAGTCTTCCGCAAATCATAGCGGCAAGCGGCACGGGAGACGCGAGCGAAGACACAGCCGGGTCCGAAAGCTCTGGCGATACGGTAAGATCGCAGAAACCGGCGGAAGCATAGAATTCCGCTGAAAGCGAATTAATGATATTAAGCCGGTATCCTCCGTGGAGCTTCATTCCTGTTCCCGCAAGCGCGGTAACATATGACGGGCTGCCCGCAAGCACGTCCTTGACGCCCGACGCGGAAAGCAGGGCGGTGCGAACAGAAATCGCTTCCTTCTCGCTGTCGAAATATATCGATGGCAAATATGCTCCAACGACTGAAAACAGGTTAGCTTCGAGTATGTGAGAATAAAGAGCTATCGGCGAAAACAACGGAAGATAAAGCTCTGAACGCGGCGCGATATCCGAAAGCGAATCTAAAAGAGCTTCATTCGGAACACGGCATGAATCAAAGACAAAACGTATACGTGGCTCAGCCGGCATAGAAGCATGACGCGCTTCCCTTATATAATCAGGATAGGAATAACATTCCGGCGCGGAAAAGCGGGACAAAGCTTCTGTAAGAGCGGAGGCGGCCTCTCGCCGCATAGCGTTTATTACGGAAGGCGACATATTCAGATTTTCGCCGATATTAAAACATGAGTTACCATAATCAAGAGTAAACGGAGTTCCGCCCAGCTTCGCGATTCGCACGCATACGCTCTCTCTATTGAGAGGAGAGGTCAGTGCGGGGGACGGCGCATCCGATTTCACGGATACGGAAACTCCGCGCGCTGTAAATTCTAATCTGGAAGGTTTGTCCTTATACAATTCAAAAGCAGCGCATACCGGGATCTTCGGCAATTCTGCCGCAAATGGCTGTAATTGTTGAGCTCGGGTGGCCGATTTATCTGATTCATCACGCGTGCCAAGCGTTCCTTGTCCATAGCTGTGCATATAATAATCGTCGGTAAAGCTTCCTCCGCGGCAAAACAAACGCGCAAGCCGCGCAATTTCGTCGGGATAGAGATCCCTTCCTTCGTCTATCGCTTTGCGGTATATTGAAGTCACGCCAAAGACATAATCCGCGCTTTTCATTCGTCCTTCGATTTTAAACGAACTCACGCCAAGCTCGGCAAGCTCCTTGATATGTCCTCCCATACACAGATCCTTAAGGCTCAGGGGATATCCTCCGCCCGATGAGGCGGAATATTTCATCCTGCACGGCTGGGCGCATTCGCCACGGTTTCCGCTGCGCCGGCCTATAATGCTGCTCATGAGGCACTGCCCGGAAACCGAAACGCATAACGCCCCGTGAATAAAAGCTTCTATTTCGATACCGGAGGCGCAAAGCTTTGCCAGATCGGAACGGGAAAGCTCTCGCGGGGCAACCATTCTTGTAAATCCGGCATTTTTTATAAAATCCGCGGCGTCTGAAGACGCGCAGGACATCTGCGTGCTCGCATGAAGCACGGCGGACGGATATATTTTTTTTAAATAAATGGCAACGCCCGGATCCTGTATAATAAATGTGTGAGCTCCCAAGGACGCGAGATCACGGACATGTTCTCCAAGCTCACGGAATTCACGGTTATAAACTAGCGTATTCAGAGTAATATATATCTTTCTGCCGTAAAGCCTGGCGAGGCTGAACGCTTTTTCTGCCTCCTCATATGAAAAGCCCTTTGCAAATGCCCGTGCGTTGAATCCGGCCACACCTAGATACACCGCGTCGGCTCCCGCCGCAAGCGCCGCCTCGAAGCATTCATAGCTGCCTGCGGGCGCCAACAGCTCCGGTTTTTTCTTTGTCTTTACCTCTGTCGCGCCTGAAAAAGAGCTTGAATTTAAAAGTGTCATAATTTTTATCACGCCTTTCAATATCGCGTAATGTTCTGCTGCGGCTCCGTTTTAAAGGGAAAAGCCGGAATTTCACTCATAAAGAACGATTATAATTGCCTCTTTAATAATAAAATCTGACGCCGGCTATAATACAGTCGGCGTCATGTTTTCAAAGCTTTTTATCGGCAATAAGAGATAGCTGTTCTTTGAGCGCGGCATTTTCTTTTTCAAGAGTAAGAATACGTGAGCGGTAATCAAGACACAACAGCAATGTCGCCTGTATCCGCGTCACCCTGTTGTTAATATTCATCATCTCGCGAACCGAATTATCGACGGTCTTTACGATATCTTTGAATTCCGCCTCATCCTCATCTGCGAGAACGTTTAGCGATACGCCGGACATGTCAATTTCATATCTGTTTTTCATGATATACGACCGTAACTATCCTTTCTTATAATAAATCATTTTTATATTCAGACCTGGACGCTGTAGTTAGGTGCTTCTTTTGTTATATAAATGTCATGCGGATGAGATTCCTTGAGACCTGCTCCGGTTATTCTGACAAACGATGATTTTGTCTGAAGTGATAAAACATCAGGCGTTCCGCAATAACCCATACCGGAACGAAGTCCTCCGATTAGCTGGAACACGGATTCTGAAAGAGAGCCCTTGTACGGAACTCTTCCTTCGACTCCTTCAGGCACGAGCTTCTTGTTGTTTTCCTGAAAATATCTTTCCTTGCTTCCGTTTGGCATGGAAGCAAGGCTGCCCATTCCGCGATATACCTTAAAGCTGCGGCCCTGATATATTTCTATTTCTCCGGGGCTTTCCTCGCATCCCGCGAAAAGGCTGCCTATCATGACGACGTCCGCTCCGGCCGCGATCGCCTTTGTAATATCTCCGGAATATTTTATTCCGCCGTCTCCGATTACCGGGATTCCGTATTTTGAGGCTACGCATGCGACATCATATATTGCCGTAATCTGCGGAATGCCTATGCCGGCGACAATTCTTGTCGTGCATATCGATCCGGGACCCATACCGACCTTGATGCCGTCCGCTCCGGCTTGAATAAGCTCCTCGGCACCGGCCGCGGTCGCCACATTACCCGCAACAAGCTGAGCATCCGGGAACGCAGCCTTGACCTTTTGAATACAGTTTATGATGTTCAGTGAATGACCGTGAGCGCTGTCCAACACCAATGCGTCGACGCCCGCTTGTATGAGAGCTCCGGCACGGTCAAGCACATCACGCGTTGCTCCAATCGCGGCGGCGCATAAAAGGCGTCCGTTTGAATCCTTCGACGCGTTTGGATATCTCACAGCTTTTTCGATATCCTTTATTGTTATAAGCCCTTTTAAATAGCCTTCGGAATCTACTATCGGCAGCTTTTCTATCTTGTGGCAGCGCAATATTTCCTTTGCTTCGTTAAGCGTGGTACCCACGGGAGCGACAATCAGATTGTCTTTTGTCATCACGTCCTTGATAGGCATACTGTGATCCGTGAGAAAACGCATATCCCGGTTTGTGATTATACCGACAAGCTTTCCGTTTTCGCAAATCGGAACGCCGGATATTTTATACTTACCCATAAGCTCATCGGCTTCATACACAAAATGCTCGGGGGATAGGAAAAATGGATTGACAATAACTCCGTTCTCGCTGCGTTTTACTCGGTCGACCTCGTCGCATTGGGCTTCTATCGACATATTCTTGTGAATGACGCCGATTCCTCCCTCTCTCGCTATTGCTATGGCCATTTTTGATTCGGTTACGGTATCCATAGCTGCGGTCATAAGCGGAATGTTCAGCTTAATCTTTTTGGTAAGCCGTGTGTTTAGGGAAATATCCGCGGGGAGGATCTCACTTTTTGCGGGAATCAACAGCACATCGTCAAAAGTAAGTCCTTCCTTTGAGAATTTCTGGGTTATGTCGGGATTCACCATTTTTCTTTTACCTCTGCTTTCCTTGTTATATCTTATAATTTTTAAGCGATCTTTACGTCCGATCCGGATATAATATCCATGTTTATACAACACAGTATGGCACAATAATCGCCGGATGCGACAATATCGGATATCTTTCCGGTATATTGCCGCGGATCGATCAGCCTTATATCATAATTCTGTGCCAAAAACGGGACAAGTGAATTCACAAATGAGTCTTTAATTACAAGAAGCGTTTCTCGCTTCTCATCAGTGATCTTTCTGATCGAAACATCCGCGTAATTCCCGGACAGGAAATAAGCGTATTTGTCTTTTGTCGTAAGACAGCTTTCGTCGTAAAATCCATCCATTGTCCGCGCGATGTCTCCGCGCCCGTCCCGGTATTTCATTATATCGACCTCAAACCGGCTGCCGTTAATTGGTTCATATGATTCGATTGAATCCGGCTTTATCCATTTTGCGCCCGCCTTTGACCAAGTTGTTCCGAAAAAGCTGTCGGTAACGGTCTTTACAGAGAATTCGTCCGGTTCTTTCGGTTTAAAGCCTATATTATCGGCAATTTCGCGGTATGCGTAATACGCGCCGAGCGATTCCCAGTGATGGTCGGTACGGTAATATATTTGCTCACCCATATCGGCCTTTGCCAGAAGCGCGCTTCGCAGATCAATATATTTGATTTGTGTGTCTGCCAACTCGTTTTCAAGAGCTTCGAAAGCTTCGTTTGACGGTTCCTCCGGAAAACCATCAGGGAGCCACACGGACATGACATCCTGCGTGCGCGGAGGAACACATATATACGCAGGAATGCCAAGACCTGATAACGCTTTATTAATCTTTTTTATATTTGCGTCTATAATATTTACATCCGGATAATAAAACCGGGTTATGAGCGAGCCATCTTTTCCGAAAATTACATCGTTATTTTGTTTTTCCAGCATAACCCGTTCCGTCATCGCCTTTACGCCTACAAAAGCATCGCGGAGCGGAAACTGATCTGCGTAATAATCGCTGATTTTCTTACCGAAATCGCCCGAAAAAAACGATTCAGTAAACGCGGAAATATTAGGATATGTTGGGAAGACCTGAAGCGAACGGTTTTCATCGTTTGAAAATTTTTTATCAGGAATTATAAATATAGCAATTGAGAAGCCGAAGATGATCAGAACAAACAGCGTCGTCACTAAAACATCTCCGAATTTAGACCGCTTTTCAGAACAAAGCGGAGCGGTTGTATTTTTCATCAGATCACCATTCCTTTTGTTAATTTATTCCGGAATCGCATAATCGGCAAAAACCGGAACGAAAATTCCGTCGTTTTCATCAGAAAATCAGATACAAAAACGGGTTAAAGCCGGAATCCACGAGAAAAGCGACCGAAAGAAGCAGTACGGCTGCCGTTAGAATCGGTGCGGCAGATCTGAATGAAGGAAAGCGGTCATAAAGCCTATAATAAATCCTCTTCGGATAAGGTGTAGACGCCAGCGAAAGCACGATGAGCAGCGGAAGAGTTCTCACGAGGTCATATACGGCTTGTGAATTGATAAATCCGGCGGAACCGAACATATTTTTAAAATATTCCATGCCCGCCGCCGTATCCTCGAATACAAAGATAAGCCATCCCATTATTATGAAGAACAGCGCGTATATGTGCCCCACAAATTCCGGAAGCTTTTCAAGCTTTTTCAGTAAAAACGCCTTTTCAATAACGAGCAGAACAAAGAAATATAATCCCCAAATGATATAATTCCAATTTGCGCCGTGCCAAAAGCCGGTCAAAAACCACACAATGAACAAATTCCTGTATGTATTGAGTGTTCCTTTGCGGCTGCCGCCGAGAGGTATGTATACATAGTCCCGGAACCATACTGAAAGAGATATATGCCATCTTCGCCAGAAATCAGTTATGCTTTTTGATATATACGGATAGTTAAAGTTTTCAAGGAAGGTGAATCCCATCATCTTACCCATTCCGATCGCCATATCGCTATATGCCGAAAAATCAAAATATATCTGAAATGTATAAAACAGAATTCCTGTCCATGCCCCTACTGTACTTAAACTGTCCGATGGAATTGTCTGATACATTTTAAAAAGCTCTCCGGCAGTATTCGCAAGAAGCACTTTTTTCGCAAGACCGGCGACACATCTTCTCGCCCCGTCAGCAAAAAGTGCCACACTGTGCTCTCTCGAATTGAGCTGTGAATCGATATCCTTATATCTTACAATCGGTCCGGCAATAAGTTGGGGAAAGAGGGTAACATACGCGCCAAAGCTTATTATATTCTTCTGGACGCCGCCTTCTCCCCGGTATACGTCTATTGTATAGCTCATGATCTGGAATGTATAAAATGAAATGCCTATCGGCAGAGGAAGCCCGATCGGTTTCAAAAACGACAGAAAAGCTATCTTCGAAAGATTTACAATGAAAAAATCGCAATATTTAAAAAATCCAAGTATGCCGAGATTAAGTACGATCGATAAAATTAGAATTTTTTTCGCAAGACGTTTGTTTGCGCGATATTTGTCGATAAAGTATCCGCAGGTATAATCAATTACTATGGTAGCCGCCATCAGAGCAATATATACAGGTTCGCCCCAGCCATAGAAAGCAAGGCTGACGGCGAATATGATAAAATTGCGGTATTTGAACGGTACGAGAAAATAAAGCGCAAGCGATATGGGTAAATATCCAAACAGAAATTCAAGGCTCGAGAATACCATATTTCACCATTAACTCTTTATTAATACGTCATAACTTTTCCGCAAAGCGACTTTAAATATTCGCTTGCGACAGCTTTCGCGCCGGGAAGATCATGAAGCTTCCAATTTCCGCATTCCTTTGAGGAAGAAGCGCCGGGTATCATTCCTTCATATCCGGCGACGAAGCCAAACGCTTCTTCGACCGCTTTTGCGGCTTTATCTTCACTGACATCATCAAATAGCACAAGATAACATCCGGTAAGACAACCCATCGGCCCGAAATATACGACGCTGTCCGATATTGAGCTGTTTCTGAGGAAAGTCGCCGCGAGATGTTCTATCGTATGAAGAGCACCGGGTGCAATCGCGCATGTATTTGGCTTTACCAGTCTTATATCGAGCGTATATGTGTTTCTGTCTCGCCTCGACAGATACAGACCTGGCTTTAACTTGTCATGATCTACGGTAAAACTCGCTATCGTTTTCATATTCCGTTTTCCCCGTCCGTTACAGCCGGCGAAAATTCCGCGATCAACCGTTCTCTTTCACTTTCTGTAATATTAGAGCCGCCGCTCAGCGCGGCGCGTCCCGGATATACCGCAAACGCCCGTTTTAACGCTATGAAGCTGTCCGAAATAAACATTACCGGACCTGTCAGAAATGGCAGAGCCTCAACAAGCTCGTCCGCATCATTTTCCGAGTTTATCCGGATAAGCGCGACGCAGCCGTCATATTCCGCGGCTATGTCGCCTAAGTCAATTCCGCATACAATCTCAGGACTCAGCGGCATTTTACTTATATCATATATGATCCCGGCGTTTGAAGCAAGCGTTTTAAACGAATCGGAATGCGTCATCGTTTCTTTCAACGATTTAATCTTTTTTGAAAGCAAGGCTATATGCTCCGGACCAGTTCCGCAGCAGCCTCCGACTATTGCGGCTCCTGCGGTATACAAGTTCGCGGCGGAGCAGCAAAAATCCTCTCCCGTTTCGCTTTGCTTTATATTTGACGCATTCGGCAGTCCGCCGTTCGGCTTGGCTATAAGCGGATATCCCTCCGCCCGTGTCTCGCAAAGCCTTTTTATATACGGAAGCATTTCATCCGCTCCGCGTGAGCAGTTAATTCCGAACGCGTCAGCTCCTGCCGACGAAAGCGAAATAAGGCATGCCTCCGAAGGTTCTCCGCTTAATGTGGCGCCGTTTTCGTCTATTGTTACAGTTACAAAAACGGGCTTTTCCGTAATGCTCTTCACAGCGTAAAGCGCGGCACGCGCCTCCGAAAGAGAAACCTGTGTCTCTATTACGAATAAATCTGCTCCGGCTTCATCAAGAGCAATTGCCTGACGCGTAAAACTCGATACAAGCTCATCAAAGCCAGTCTCTCCATATGGTAATAAAAACCTGCCCGACGGAGATATGTCGCCCGCGATATATACCTTTTTATCTCTTCCGCAGCACTTATAATAACGCTCCCGCGCCTCAACTGTAAGGGCTGTCAGCCGCTTGTTCATTTCTTCGCATTCTTTATCAAGCGAATATCTCTTCAGCACAAACGGGTTCGCTCCGAATGTCGGAGCCAGCACTATATCCGAGCCCGCTTTGTAATACTCCGTCTGCAGAGCAATCACGGCTTCGGAATTATCGGCGCTTTTAAGAATCCAGCTTTCCGGACATTCTCCGAGCTTTAAACCTAATTCAAACAAATGGGTACCTGTCGCTCCGTCGAGAACAAGAGGCAGTTTTAACGGAAATTTTCTCATGTTTTATCCTGAATTATATTTTCTTTTTCGTTGTAGGATTTACCGCTAAAGAGAAAAGGCTCTGGTATATGAGCTTCTCTTTTTATTAAACTATATTATTAATTGGCATTTAAATAATTGCCGCTCAGTGAATAGACTCTGGTATACGGGCTTTTCTCCCATATAAAACAAGACTTATTTAAATGCCGTTTATAACTGTCAAACAGGCCGTACTGTGATATGGTATTCGTTGTGTTCGGCGGTGTTCCCTCCGATTTCGACGAGGTAATCAATAAGCATATTTCCGCCCTCCGCGCCTATGTTGTTTTCAAGCGCCTTGGTTGTTACGCATACGGTAGGAAAATGCGTAATCGGCGCAATTCCTGATAAATAAGCCGCTTCGTCAAACTTACCGTCCCCGAGAGGATAAGCGCAGATAAACCGCTTCCCGCGTTCAAATGCCATGTGCGTATTCACCTTTCCGTATCTGGAAAGCGTGACTGTATCTCCGGTTATATGCAGCATGGTATGTGATCCGGCCATGCCTGTGACATCGGTTTCGTCATAAGCGATGGTTATTCCGGTATCGTTTTCTGAAAGAGTTCCGTCGGTAAAAAGCTCCGTCGTCATGCTTTCGCTGTTTTCTCGCTCGGCAATACTGGCTAATATTTTTTTAAAGGTATCATCGGCGTCTTCTGCGGTTATTATGATTTCTCCGTCTTTATACAGAGCGTCGGTTCCTATTGATTTGGCGATTTCTTCGGCTGATATGCGTTCGGACAGCGCGTGTGAATAATGCTGTGTGCCGCTTATCCGTATGGAAACTTTCTTTTTCATCGGATTCAATAATCCTCAATATCAATAATTCTATTGCAGTAGTCGATGACGGGAAGTGATCCGTCGGTATCGGCTATATCATGGCTTTTATATCCGTAAAGGAATATTTCCGCCTGCGGACGAAACACTTCCATATCGTCACTCGAACAAATCGTCAGATGTCCGCCGGGCGCGGAAGAACGCAGCCCCTTTTCATCGAGTATTATCTTCGCTTCCTTTGCGACCTGTCTGCCGCTGTTAATCTGTGTCCCGTGCCATTCGTCTTCGATAAGAGGAGATATGAGCGGAAAATGAGTGCATCCCAGAATCAGGGTATCCGCTCCGAAATCCTTCACAGGCATGAGATATTCCCTGATTGCTAGACGCGTAATCTCCGAATCCTGTTTTATGTATCCGTTTTCGACAAGCGGCACGAGCAGGGGACAGGCAACCTGGCACACCTCTACGCCGCTGTAAAGGCCAAGAGCCTTTACAAAACTGGCGCTTTTAATTGTCGCGGAGGTGCCCCATACGGCTATTTTTTTATTATTCGTTACATTCACGGCTTCTTCTGCGGCGGGCTTAACGACGCCGATTACCGGAATTGGCAAAGAAGCCTCAAGCGCGGAAAATGCGATGCTTGATACGGTTCCGCAGGCGACAACGATCAGCTTCACATCGTGAGTCATAAGGAATGCGGCGTCCTGCCGTGCGTATTTTAACAATGTCTCGCGTGAACGTGTACCGTATGGCACTCTCGCCGTATCACCGAAATATATAATATCCTCCTCCGGCATCAGCTTGACAAGCTCTCTGACGGCAGAAAGCCCTCCGAATCCGGAATCGAACACGCCAATAGGCCTGTTATCCATAAACGCTTATTCGTCTGACCGCGCGCTGTAAACAGCTTCCGCGATCAGCATGTCTATCAGTTTTTTATACTCTATCCCCGCATTTTCAAACAGCTTGGGATACATACTTATTTTTGTGAAGCCCGGTATCGCGTTTATTTCGTTGAATATAACGCCGTTTTCATCCGCAAAAAAATCAACTCTCGCAAGCCCGGCACAATCCGTCAGGTTAAATATGCGTTTTGCGGTATCGCGCGCGTTTTCTTCCACATTCTTGTCAAGTGAAGCGGGAATGATCAGCTTTGAACCGTTGGATATATATTTTGCCTCATAATCGTAAAATTCGTTGTTGGGAATTATTTCGCCGCAGCGCGACACAATTATTTTTTGTTTTCCTTTTTCATGTGTTTCAAGGACGGCGACCTCGATTTCACGTCCTTTAACGGATTCCTCTACAATGACCTTGTCATCAACTGCTGCGGCAGCGGAAACAGCATCGGGAAAAGCCGATTTTGATTTTACTTTTGTAACACCGACTGAAGAGCCGGCGTTGCATGGCTTTACAAAAACAGGATATGAAAATTCTTTTTCGAGCTTATCCATGATTTCATCACTGCATTGCCTGAATTCAGAGCATTTAAAAGAAAACCATTTTGCCTGGCGTATTCCGTATTTTTCAGTAATAGACTTTGTAACAGCTTTATCCATTGTAATCGCGGCGCCGCGCGTCCGGCTTCCGACAAACGGAATGCCGGAAAGCTTCAAAAGTCCCTGCATTACACCGTCTTCTCCGTTCGCTCCGTGCAGAACAGGAAAAACGCAGTCAAGCTTTAATATTTCATATTTTTTTTCCGCTTTATTAAGCGTCATAATTCCGTGATGCGCACTGCAAGGGCTGAGGATCGCCGGAACAAGATTTGCGGTATCCTTTTCCCAGCTCAGATCTATAATTTTTTCATTCGGACCGGTGTACATGAACCATCTGCCGTCTTTTAATATTCCGATTTTATATATATCATATTTTTGTATGTCCGTATTGTCAAGCATTGACGCGCATGAGGCACAGGATATTTCGTATTCGGTGGATGCCCCTCCGAATATGACGCCGAGTTTGATTTTTTGAGTGTTGTCTGATATCAAGGTATTTATCCCCTTATAATACTATAGGTTATAGATATTATATTATATCACGTCCAATGTGAATACACAATACCGAAAAATCTTTTTTCGCTTTTCACTTTTGTTGAAATGTCACCTATCATTGACATTTCAACAATGCCGAGTTAATAAATATTTGCCGCCTCCTTGAAACAGCGGCGGTTTTATGTTATACTGATAGTTATATAAGTTTTATGAGGTATTTATGAAAAGAATAATGGCAATTGTCCTTTCCGCGCTTATGCTGACTGGGCTGTGTGCGGCCGCGTCTCCCGGTGTTTACGCCGAAGAGAAAACCGAATATATCTTTTTTGATTCCTTCGAGGATTATGAAGACGGCAAACTGCCCGGAAACGGATGGTCTTCCATCGACAGCTCCACCGCTCAAAGCTATGTCTCATCCGAGACTGCCAGCGACGGGAAAAAATCGTATTGCTCCGTTGACAGCTCTACGGATAACGGGCCGGGACTTCGATCAAAAAGTATTCCGGTCACACCCGGAACGTATTATACCGTTTCGGTTGATGCGCTTATTTCTGAAGGCGGCGCACAGTTTTATGTCGAGTTCTGGAAGGGCGGCAACCGCCTCACACCCGTTGAAATCGTATCATTTTCAGGTTACGAATGGTCTACGGTGACCACAACAGTTCCCGCCGTGGATGGCGCGGAATATATGACAGTTTTACTTTATCAAAACATGTCAAACGCCGGAACGGCAAATTATGACAATGTACGCGTCTCTCTCGGCAAGAAGCCGTCTGAGGATCTTCCGGAAACGGACAAAAAAATGGAACAGCTCGTTACGGGATATCCCCGCCTGTTCTTTACCGCCGCGGAAGCCGATTCCGTAAAAGCGAAGAAGGACGACAAGACGCCCAATTACGCAAACACCACCAACCAATCAGTATGCTCATACATTATTTCGAACGCGGACGCATATCTCAAGGAAAACTCCTTCACCTGCAGCTATTACGGTGGATACGATGTCACATATGAGCTTCCGCTGAAGCAGCCGGGGCCGCGCGCAAATCCGCCAGAATACGGCAATTCCGGTCAGTATCCGTATTGGACCGCTCTGGGCGGTCAGATAAGAGCCAGGATTGAATATACCGCGATGGCATATTTCCTCACCGGAGACGAAAAATACGCGCGTCTTGCCACCGATTACTGTATGTGGCTTACCGAATGGACAAGCTGGTCGGACCCGTCATATGAAAACGGGCTCGCATGCCTGGACAGCGGATATATCACAATGGGCGTATGCACCGCGTATGACCTGCTCTACGATTATTTCACCGACGAAGAACGCAGCGCCATTAAAGAGGCTATATATAAGTATTCAATTCTTAATCAATTAAAAATCTGGAATCTGCAAACAGATCATAACGTTCAGATGGTCATAACTTCATCCATGGCGGAGGCGGGATGTCTTTTACTCGGCGAATACCCGGAAGCAAACACCGCCGTCGTAAAGGCTCTGGAATATTTTAAGGTATTCCTTGACAGAAGAGTAAGCACCGAATCCCATGAAGGTACGATGTATACATGTCTGACCATTGAATCCATGATGACCGCGGTCGATATTATTCATCGCGTCACGGGCGACACAAGCATCATCGACCATGAATATCTCAACGAATTCCTGTTCAAATGGCTCGTCGCAGCCGGAGACAGTTCCAACGGTACCTATCCGGTAATAAGTGACGGCAGCACCAGCGCGGGCTTCTTTGTAACAGCATCCATAATTAATAAGATCACCAAGAATCCGCTTGCCGGATATTTTCTAAAACGTTCAAAGGTATATTCCGCCTCGCTTGAGGGACTTATTTACGGCATAAACGATCCGGTTTCCGCCGTCCCCGGGCAGGATCTGCAGTCGGTGAATATCAAAGGCGCGGGCTGGGGCGCGATGAGAACCGGCTGGAACGCCGGCGACACGCTTTTCGTGTTCTCCTGCAGCAAATCCGCAATGGGTCATAATCACCCGGACAACAACAGCTTTGATATTCTTCGCAACGGTGTCGCCCTCGCGACCGATCCCGGTTATGAGGATTATTCGCCCGGAGACAAC
>JAYFRN010000020.1 GCA_034925865.1 Oscillospiraceae bacterium
CTTGTAGACTACAAGTTTGATAGGTCGCATGTGTAAGCACAGTAATGTGTTCAGCTTAGCGATACTAATTGACCGATAGCTTGAACTACTACATTCCTTATGTTTCATCTTCTTTATTCGGTTTTCAGGGTATTACCTGAACGAGTGCAAGTTTAGATTTTTGCACCTTTAGCTCAGTTGGTAGAGCAACTGACTCTTAATCAGTGGGTCCAGGGTTCGAGTCCCTGAAGGTGCACCACAGTTTAAGTCAGTTGACTGCCTTAAACAGTAGTCAGTGTCTATATTGAGAAGGGTCCACCCGTTCCCATTCCGAACACGGTAGTTAAGCTTCTCTATGCCGAAGATACTTGGCGGGGGACCGCCCGGGAAAATAGGTCGATGCTGACATGTGCCCCCAATAGGGTGGCGCAAAAGCGATACAGTTATGTATCGCTTTTTTTGTCGTTCGACCTGCAAGCGCGTTTACTCAGCGGTGAAAGTCTGCTACAGAAACTGTTAGCAGAAGACAAGGGTGTCCATCGCGAGGTGGAATCTGAAGGAAGTCGGATCTGGGGAGGATAATAACCCACGGGCAAAACCTTGATCAGACGAACAGAAACTGCATACAAGGCATACCCAAAACGGACAAGTTTCCCATACAAAACGAAATCCAATACTGTATAAATTTCGGGGTGTAAATGCAGCAAATATACGAGGTGAAAGTGAACGAGCTTACCCGGGGAAGTCTCACAGACGAAGAAATCAGAAAAAAAAATGAATTGTAAGAAGTCAGCAGAGACAGTAGTAGCGGAAGCATATCACGAAGGGTTCAATACTTTTTTATCTTCTGACACCTTTCTTCTGACTATTATTTTATCAGTTTTTTAGGTGTCTGTAGTGTAAATGAAAGCTAAATTCGATACCTCTGCTCTCATAAATTTAGTTTAATTTGAGCTACTGATTATGCTCATTCTCCATAGTTACCCATATTGAAGAATTATAATTATTGCTTCTACGTTTATTTAATTATATCGAAGCAAATAATAAAGAAAACTGCAATATGGAGATGGACGCAATTGAATAAGATTAGTTTCGACCTTTTACACAGTAATCTGACTGCACAGCTTTTTACAAACAATATAATAACTGCACCCAAAAACTGCATCATACCGGCAAAGCTCTGTCCGCATCGCGATTGCACATTTAAATGTAACGATATCGGGAATGAATGGTACTGCCCAGAGCACGGCTGGTGTTCAAAGAAAAGCATAAAGCTCATAGGCAATTATGTGCCTGGTGATATTGATGTCCGGTAAATTCAGCGGGTATTATTTCAAACATCAGAAAAACGGACGGACGGTCGCGTTTATTCCAGGCATATCGGATCAAGGCGCGTTCATACAAGTTATTACTGACAGCCGATCCTATCATTTTGAATTTTCGGCTGCTGCGATGGGAAAGGAAATAACCATCGGCAAATGCCATTTTTCCACTAAAGGTATTCATATTGATCTACCTGGGATTCAAGGCGATATTATGTATTCGGACGTAACACCTATAAAGTCAGATATCATGGGGCCGTTTCGCTTTTTCCCTATGGAGTGCAGGCATAAAATTGTAAGCATGCGTCATAAATTGAACGGTTCGCTCAGAGCTGAAAACAAGATATACGATTTTAATGGTGGAACGGGATACATCGAGGGTGACAGCGGAAGATCGTTTCCTGAAAAATACGTCTGGCTTCAGACAAACGATTTTTTAGACGGCAGCAGTGTTATGTTGTCGGTCGCGGAAATACCTTTCTTAGGCCTTCATTTTGAAGGCTGCATATGCGTTGTTTTAAACAGAGAGACAGAATACCGGATTGCTACCTATCACGGAGCAAAAGCGGTATTATGTGAAAACTCTATTATTTTATGTCAGGGCGACCTCAGGCTTACGGCAGACATTCTGTCTTATGGCACTGGATTTTCTCTTGCGTCGCCGCATGAAGGAAAATTAAAAGATATTATCAAAGAAAACAACAATGCAAAGGTACTTTTTAAGCTGACCAGTAAAGGTAAAACTGTATGCGACATTTTAAGCGAAAACGCAGCGATCGAATGTTTCGGATATCCGCTGTTGCCTAGGTATTCAGAGCAATAATATGATATGATCAGGTCAACTTCCGGAAAATCAGGTTGGATTCTTTCGTAATATAAGAAAAACCGCAGCGCTTCTATACAAACGCTGCGGTTTTTATAAACCATATGAATATCTACGTTCCAAAGTTCTTTCGGTTTGATAATAGAGTCAGCCTGCAGAGAAACCATTTTGAGGATTATTTATCTAAGGGAACATATTATAATTTATAACATACTATATAGTAATGAACTATTATTTGAAAGGCAGTGATACATATGCCCTCATGTTCTGCAGGAACATATCCATATACAATACAATCCGGAGATTCATTATGGTCGATTGCACAACGTTTCCGTTTAACCGTTCATGAAATCGCATCAGTAAATCCCAGACTTGATGTCAACAATCTTTATATCGGTCAGATTATCTGTATTCCCAATAGAAACAACCAGCCTTCGCAGCCAATATCCATGGGCATCAGCAAGGCGGAACAAACGCTAAGCAATCATATGCGGCTCTTATGGGAACAACATGTTTATTGGACGAGGATGGCCATACTCAGTATGGCTTTTGGATTGCCGGATGTAGAATATGTTACAAATCAACTTTTAGAGAACCCAAAGAATTTTGAAAATGCACTCAGGCCATTTTACGGGGAGGACATTGCTGCAAAATTCGCTGAGCTATTAACAAATCATCTTGCAATTGCTGCTGAGCTTATTAAAGCGGCAAAGGCAGACGATAGCGCCGCAGCTGCCGATGCCGAAAAACGATGGTATGAAAATGCGGATGAGATTGCGGACTTCCTTGGCAGCATAAATCAGTATTGGTCAGTGCAGGAATGGAAGAATATGCTGTATGACCATCTTGCGATGACAAAAGACGAAGCCGTTGATATTCTTGACCAAAAATACGAAGACAGCATAAATATGTTTTCAAATATCGAACATGAAGCACTGGCCATGGCCGATATCATGACACAAGGGATTGTGAAGCAATTTTCAAAGTTTTTCAAATAGAAAGCGTTTTCGGTATCATAAAACAAATGTTATAGACAGATATTCTTGATTTTACCGATTCCTTCCTGAAAAAAAGGGAATGGATCAATTTAGCGAATTATTAATACGTCAAGTGAATAATCACAGGTCTTTTAGAAAAAAGGTTCCGGTATAAGTCGGTACGCTTCGACAATTCAAAGTCACGTCTGTGAATAAATCGGATTTTTACGATGGATAATAAAGTATAGGAGGTACTTTATATGGATGATAAAAGCGGGTTTGTCATTACAAACCGGGACAGAGTGCTAAGGGCATGGGAAAATTCCACCGAACTTGTACGCAACTATCAAGAATATTCACATGAAATGGAAGATGACAAAAAATTGGCGGAGATTTTCGCCGAATATGCAGAGGATGAAGCGCTGCATGCAGTAAAGCTGCTGAAACTGCTTCAAAGCTATGAAAAATAAGAAACGGCGGCTGAAAATATACTCAGCCGCCGTTTCTTATTGCAGAATCAAGAAGTAAGCAAAACACCTGTGATAATGGAGCCAATCCAAGCCCACACATCGGACTTTTAGAACTGTACCAAGTCTTTTAGTACTTACTGCTCCCCCACTTTACCTTATTCGTCTTCCGTCACAGAACTACGTAGTTAATCCTAGTCGTTTTATACTGCATTATGAACAATGGCTACTATAGCATCTATCGGTATATCAGTTACAGAACCAACACCTGAGTTACAAAAACCATTGCAATAATCAGTTCCGCCATAAAGTCCGTTATTGCTTCCGCCACAGCATCCTCTACGTGACTTTTGATTGCATGCACTGCCTAACGCACAGCTGGGGGCAGGGCCAAATCTCGTAATCAGTCGAATGAAGCAATGGTTAACAGCAGTAACTACCCCTGTAAACCCAGATCCTGAGATGCCGCCGCTTTTAGTAAATATTGTTATAGTTTCGCCGACATTACAATACAATTCATTTATATTAGTATTTTCCATAAAATCTCCCTATGAGGTGCACCTGTTATATTATATTCCCTAATATGACAAAATGCGACAAAATTTTGTTTACTCAATGAGGAGTATATCAATTTAATTCGTTCAGCATAAAGCCCGACATATGGGACCTTTTTACACTATAACGAAGCCTTTCAAGTACTTAATGTTCAAGTAAACAAGATCATATATACGAGAGCAGCCCACCGCTCTGACCGAATACGATGGGCTGATATCGAGCGCTATCATGCCGATTGTATATGGCAGCTCTTTTTTGTAAGTTTTTCTTCTGAGGCTTTATGCCTGCTCCTACCCAGAAAATATATTATTCCTATTCCGATCCCCGCGCCGGAGTAAAGAAATGATGCCATAAATGTCGGCTCGATTTTCGCAAGCAGTAGCTTGGAAAAAGGCATATTTATCGCATATAATACGGCTGCTAAGACAGCGTATACAATAGCTGTAACTTTCTTTTTACTCATAATAGGTTCCTTCATAATTCGTGTTTTTACCGCCACATCCGAACTGACTTCACAACCTCGGCTTTTTCAAAAAACATCTAAAGCGACCACTCACAAACCTCTGACACCTAACCATACCACTCGTCAGATTATGACATCTAAATCGCTCTGTTACGTTCAAAATCAAGTCTTTGGACTTATTCCCACAGGACGAAAATCTGTGGCCGTAAACACCTTGCTTTCGATATAAAAGACCACTAAAAATACCTTTTTACCCTTGCCATCAATACCACGCACCCAACGTGCCTTGAGTGGGTAAAAAAAGATGTCGTACCCCTCTGTATCTCCTTGGTGAAAGGATAGCGATTATATTACTTAAAATTATTAATATGTCTCGGACAATCTATCAAATAGCAATATGGTTCAACTTTTAAGTTTTTGGTGATATCTGAAATCTCAGGCCTTTTGTCAAAATCAATTATTGAGTAATAACCATTTTTTAATTCGAGCATCTCATTTTCAAAATACGCTATAATTTCTTTCGAATAAATATCATCTGTTTCGTAGTTCTCAATAGTATCCTTTATTTCTTGTATTTTTGATTCAAATACAACTTTGCATTTTTCATTAAATCCAAGCGTGTGTAGTGTATATAAAATAACTTGTATTTCCTCGCCAAAAAAAGATAGACTGTATTCATTACCGTTGGAATCTCGATACTTATCTTCGAACATTTTGTTTACTTTTTGATACTCCTCAAGAGAATAATACAAATCCATCAGCTCAAAAACGCCGATCACCTTAGTATTACCGAACCGATACTTCATATACAGATCGTCGGCAATTATGCTTGCCTCTCTTTTTTTGCCCAGTGATAACAAGGCAAAGGCATAGCAAAAATGTATCTTTTCAATTAATTCATTTAAATCGTCCAAATCTCCGGCTAACTGTTTAAATAGATTAAGTGCTTGGTTAATATCCTTCTTTTTTAAAAGGCAGTAACCCAATTGATATTTGTATTCAATATTTTGGGGGGCATACTCCAGGATTTTAAGAACCATTTGTTGAGCTTTGTTAAGATCCACATCTAAGTATAATGTTGATAGAGCATAATATGTGTTAATAAAAGGCGTACCCAGAATTATTGCGCGTTCCAAGAGCAATATTGCTTTATTCGGTTCATAACATTCTTTATCATAAATGTAAGCTAAATCATTTAATATTTCACATAATTCTTCGGTACTCATTTTATTCTCATATTTCCTTATTGCATCTTCCAGTAAAGAAATAATATCTTCATTCTCCCGGCAATCTTCATAATACATAATTGCTAATTGACAAATAGCCTTTATATTTTCGGGTTCCTTTTTTAACAATGATTCTAAGTAATCAATATATTCTTTCAATATATAAGAGTATTGATCGTATTCTTCGGTCTGCACAATATCGTGAATCTTTCTGATATAATAATCAATTGTCATATTTCATTCTCCTTATCATTCAGCATTCTCCAGCCATTGTTATTGCTCCTTATTGCTTTTCAAAAATTTCTTTCTTTCTTATTTCGACCATCTTTTTCATAAACTGTAGATCATCTACATTAGGGTTATCAATTCTAAAGGTACACCCACAGACTTTATCGAATTCTTTACCGAATATCACTTTATGTCTGCCACCACCACATGAGCCGCAATTACCGCAACCGTCAACATGTTTCCAAGCTATTTCTTTAAGCTCTTTTTCTATTGGGAAATCTTCTAAAGAAATTGAATTCATATCATCTGACCAAACTGTCCAATGATTATCTTTTTCGTCAGGGTCTTTTATTGCAATAAAGCATACACATTCATTATTGTATTTTATAATGTAATAAATTTTATCTTTCCTTATATAATCTTCGATATACATTATACATTCCTCGCTACTTTAAAATTCACTATTATATTTATTTTATATCATAATGTCCCTAAAATCAACTATATAAAAACAAAATTTGTCGATTATATTATTTGCCTATTCAGTTTCACTCAGACATACATCGACAACGCTTCTATTGTCTTACGGTACAAACAAAAAAATATTGCGTCAAGGCTTGGCCATACACAACTGTCAACAACAAACCGTTATGTACATGCTCTCAAAGACGCAGGCGAAACCGCAGATATGGTGTTTGATGAACATGCAAAAGAACTGGTATAAGGAAGTGAGAAAAAAAGCTTGATTCGGTATTCGATTAAAGACCAAATTCAAAATATAGATAAAACAAAAAAAGCACGATTCGCAAGAAAATCCTTGCAAATCAATGCTTTTACGTGGAGCTGACAAGCCGGATCGAACGGCCGACCTCATCCTTACCAAGGATGTGCTCTACCTACTGAGCTATGTCAGCAAAATGGCGATCCGGATGAGACTCGAACTCACGACCTCTAGCGTGACAGGCTAGCGTTCTAACCAACTGAACTACCGGACCGTATATTGGCGATAATAAAAATCGCTGCCCGAATATATTACCATATCGGTGACTTTTTGTCAAGCACAAAATTCATAAATTTTATACTATTTACGTTTAAAAAGTTTGTGTTTATTGCTTACCGGCGTTTTTATCGGCGGACTTTTTCGCCCTTAGAGAACGAAAAAAATCCGACAGCAATTTTCGTGATTCCTCCGCCATAACACCTCCGACGATTTCCGGCTTGTGATTCAGAGGAAAATCGTTGAGGGATAGAACGGAGCCGAAAGAGCCCGCTTTGCTATCCGCGCATCCGTAAACAACGCGTCTTATTCGCGCGTTTACAATCGCACCGGCGCACATCGGACACGGCTCCATGGTCACATATAAATCGCATTTATGCAGCCGCCATCCGTCCAAAGCCTTATTGGCACGGGACAGAGCGATTATTTCGGCATGCGCAAGCGCGCTTTTTTTTGTCTCGCGCAGATTGTATCCCCACGAAACGATTTCTCCGTCGCATACGATAACGGCGCCTACGGGTGTTTCTCCTCGGCGTGCCGCCAAAGCCGCGTAATGCAGAGCGCGACCCATAAAATATTTATCGTTGTTGTTCAGCTTTTTTTCTGTCATTGAATCAATTCCTGCCATAAAAATGTGCCGGTTCTCTGAACCGTAAAGAGAATTTGATTTTATTTATTTGATATGATATAATGAAGTAACACATTTTATTATATGGTATTATAGCATAATTGTGTTATAAACCGCAACAAGATTTTTGATCCATAAACAAAAGAGGGAGCGCATGGGCTTTTGTCATCTTCATCTTCATACTGAATACAGCCTTCTCGACGGAGCCTGTCCCATAGAGGAAACCGTCATACGCGCGAAGGAGCTCGGGATGACCTCCGCCGCGATAACCGATCACGGAGTCATGTACGGAGTGATCGATTTTTTCCGTGCCGCGAAAAAGTACGCAATAAAACCGATAATCGGCTGTGAGGTTTATGTTGCCCGACGCACTCGTTTTGATAAAGAATTTTCCGCGGACAGAGAAAATTATCACCTGATCCTGTTATGCAAAGATATGACAGGATATAAAAACCTGATAAAGCTGGTTTCTCTTGCTTATATTGAGGGGTTTTACGGAAAGCCAAGGATTGATCTCGACCTGCTCAAATCGCACAGCAAGGGGATTATAGCGCTTTCGGCCTGCCTTTCCGGGCGCGTACCGTCGCTGATACTCAATAATGAGCTTGCGGCCGCCGAAGCGGAAGCAATGCGGATGAAAAGCATATTCGGCGGGGATTATTATTTTGAGCTGCAGAACCACGGCATGCCTGACGAAATGCGCGTCAACGCCGTGCTCGCGTCGCTTTCAAAAAAGCTTTCCATACCTATGGTCGCGACAAACGATGTACATTACCTGAAAAAATCGGATGCGCGCAGCCAGGAAGTCCTGATGTGTATCCAGACCGGCACAACGCTTGACGATGACAGCCGCATGAAGCTTCCTAACGACGAGTTTTATCTGAAAAGCCCGGATGAAATGGCGGCTCTGTTTGAAAAATATCCCGAGGCAATCGAAAACACAGAGAAAATTGCCGATATGTGCTCGCTTGAATTTTCGTTTGATACGCTTTATCTGCCTGGGTTCGAGGCTCCGGACGGGAAAAGCGCGGAAGCGTATCTGAGGGAATGCTGCGAAAAAGGGCTTGAACAAAGGCTTTCCTCAGGCGCTATCGCGGCAAGCGGCGAAAGCGCATACCGTTCACGCATGGAATACGAGCTGTCGGTAATTATAAAAATGGGCTTTTGCGAGTATTTTCTTATTGTTTCGGACTTTGTCAATTATGCAAAAAATAAAGGGATATACGTAGGTCCCGGTCGCGGAAGCGGCGCGGGCAGTCTATGCGCCTTCGCGCTCAGGATAACTGATATCGACCCTATAAAATACGGTCTTCTTTTTGAGCGTTTCCTTAATCCGGAGCGCGTTTCCATGCCTGACTTTGATATTGATTTCTGCTATGAGCGCCGGCACGAGGTCATCGAATATGTCGCGGCTAAATATGGCGAGGATCACGTTTCGCAGATAATAACCTTCAATACAATGGCGTCCCGCGCCGTTGTCCGCGATGTCGGACGCGTACTGGGCATGTCTTACGCAGATGTCGACGAAGTTGCTAAGGCGATACCGCACGCGCTTGATATGACGCTGGACAAGGCTCTTGCGGAGGTAAAGGAATTCAGACACATATACGACGACAACGCGGACGCGCACCGGCTTATTGATATAGCAAAAACGCTTGAGGGTATGCCGCGCCACGCCTCGATGCATGCCGCCGGTGTCGTCATCACCGACAAGCCGGTCATGGAATACGTCCCGCTTGCCGTCAATTCCGGCGTAACCGTGACGCAGTTTCCGATGAATACGATAGCCGATATCGGTCTTTTAAAAATGGATTTTCTCGGGCTGCGGTATCTCACCGTGATCCGCGACGCCGTCGAGCTGATCAGATACAAAAATCCCGGCTTTTCAATCGAGAATATTCCGTATGACGACGCCGAAACCTTTGATATGATCTCCGCCGGACGAAATGCGGGAGTGTTCCAGCTGGAATCCGGCGGCATGACTTCGCTCTGCGTACAGATGAAGCCGCGCAATATTGAGGACATAACCGCCGCAATCGCGCTTTACCGTCCGGGTCCGATGGATTCCATTCCGAAATATCTCGAAAACCGAAAAAACGCGGACGCAATTAAATATGATGTCCCGGCATTTAAAAATATACTCGGCGTGACATACGGCTGTATTGTATATCAGGAGCAGGTCATGCAGATTTTCCGCGAGCTTGCCGGGTATTCATACGGACGCGCGGATCTGGTCCGGCGCGCCATGAGCAAGAAAAAGCAGAAGGAAATGGAAAAGGAGCGCGAATATTTCCTTCACGGGAAAACCGTCCTGTCTCCGGATGGCTCCGGAGTTATCGAGGAATGCTATGGCGCGCTTAAATACGGACTTGACGAGGACACGGCAAATAAAATTTTTAATGAAATGGCCGAATTTGCCAAATACGCCTTTAATAAATCCCATGCCGCCGCATACAGCATCATTACCTACCGCACGGCTTATCTCAAATGCAGATTTCCTTCAGAATATCTCGCCGCACGCTTGAGCGCCGCGCTAATCGACGGAAAAGTTCCGTTTTATATGGCCGAATGCGCCAAATCAGGTATTCCCGTGCTTCCTCCCGATATAAATGAGAGCAATATGGGCTTTTCCGCGATTACACGGGAAGGAAAGCCGGCTATACGTTTCGGGCTTCTTGCCGTCAAAAACGTCGGCGAGGGTTTTATCCACGATATGTTCATTGAGCGCGCTTCACGTCCGTTTTCTGATTTCGCGGATTTCATCATGCGTATGTCCGTAGCCGGGCTTAACCGTAAAACAGTTGAAAGCCTTGTGCTGGCAGGCGCGTTTGACAGCTTTGGAATAGAGCGCAACCGCCTTGTTGCCGTTACGGAAAACGCCATAAACTCGGTTGCGCGTTCAAAAAAGCAAAATATATCCGGTCAGCTCGACCTTTTCGCAGACCGCTCAGGATATGAATCGGCTGAAAATAACGGAGGGGGGAGTCTTGACATAGAATATCCCGCTCTGCCGCCGCTTTCGGAAAAAGAAAAGCTTGCGCTGGAGAGGGAAGTATGCGGAATGTATCTCTCCGGCCATCCCATGTACGAGTATGCGGATATTCCGGGCGTTACTCAAATATCATATTTAAGTGAAGAAAACAGCGGAATTCCCGCGTTTTCGGACGGCGATGCGGTTACGTTATGCGGTATGATTACCTCAAAAAAGATTAAGCCCGCCAAAAACAACTCCCGTGTCGCTTTCGTTGAGCTTGAGGACCTTTCCGGCAAGACAGAGCTTATACTCTTTGAAAGCGTTTTGGCTAAATGCGAAAAGCTGCTTTATGATGAGAGCATTGTCACTGTTGCCGGCACTGTTTCGACAAAAGGTGATGAAATAAAAATTTTGGCCAGATCGGTTGTTGCCGCGAAAAAGCCCGGACCCCGGAATAATACAGACATCGGCTCCGCCGGAACCGCGAAAGCATCTGATATATCGAGCGCGGATAAATACGCAGAAAAGCCGGAAAATGTTAATTTTCAGGCATCGGATAAAATATACTTGCGTTTGCCGTCGAAAGGTACTAAAATAGAGAAAAGAATCATGGCTCTTCTTGATATTTTCGAAGGATCGACGCCAGTTATCGTATATTACGGCGATGAAAAGAAATCTTACCGGCTTTCGGGGCTCGGATGCGCTCCGGATGATAAGCTTATCGCCGAGCTGAGGCATCTCGCCGGAGAAGACAACGTGGTATACAAGCAGTCATGATTGCATATCATGACCACCGGCATTCATAATCACATTAATGACCGCTCGTGTTCATGAATTGAAAGGAAGTTAAATGAAAGCAAAGAAAGGCTCCGTGCCGGAGCCACCGAAGTTGAAAACGTACGGATACGCGAAGAGCTTGGCAAAGCTTTTTTCGCCTGTATTCAATGTTCTGTTTTTCGTGCTTGTCGGCGCCGCGGTCATGCTCGTCATACTGGTTCCGATAATCGCCGTGATAGACACTCCTGTGGATCAGATGCTGCTTCCTCCGTTTATGAAACAGATATCCGATGCATCGGGAAATACAGTTTCATTTGACATATTCTTGGGAAACGGCGTAAAAGTCGTCGCCGACGCGAATAATGTTGCGCTTTCGGACATTAAAACAGTAATATATGCCGGGATCGTCTCGCTTTTAGCTATTATGCTTGTTATCGCGCCGATAACAAAGTTTTTATCGCTTTTATTGAAGAATATCGGCTCCGGTGACATATTCAACGAAAAGAATCCGCGGCTCATGATGTTCATCGGGCTTTGCGCTTTAATAGGAAATCCGCTTATTCTTTTCGTCGGACGCTTTTATAATTATTATCTGTTGACGACCTTTGTACGTCCGGTGACTGAGAAAATACAGTTGTCTCTGGGATTTGATTTTTATGGGCTTGTATTCGGCGCGCTCGTTATTTTATTCGGCGCGGTATACGGTTATTCGTGCGAAAAAGCGCGGATGATCACATTAGACCGCAACGCGGCTGATACCGAAATTGTCAAACAGGAATCAGATTTATAAGATCCGGATCTTTATAAGTAAATTATTAAAATGATAATCCGGGAACTTAAGGTATGTTTATAAGGCACAGGTAAAAAATATGGAACACAATTCATCCCGCCGCGCCCCGAAAAAGCCGGGTGCAGTCCGTGCGGCCGAAACGGTCTTCGGCACTATTTTTAAATATTTCACAAAGGTCATGACTTACGCACTTAACATAGTCATGACGCTTGTGTTGATCTTTGTTATAACAGGCTCGATAATGGGCACGGTGTTTGCGCTTTATATAAAGGATTATATAGACGGCTCATTTGATATAGATAATCTGCGGGTCGATTCAAATCTCACCACATCTATATATTTCCGCGATATCGACGAGCTTGGAGAGACCGTATGGAAGGAGGACGAGGAAGAACGCATACACGGCACCGAAAACCGTCTTTGGGTTTCCTACAACGAGCTTCCTAAGAATCTCATCAACGCTTTCGTGGCAATTGAGGACAAGCGGTTTTTCACACACCCCGGCGTTGATCTCAATAGGATGGTAAAAGCTATCATAGGATTTGTCACAGGCAAAGACGAGGGCGGCGGAAGCACGATAACTCAGCAGCTTATAAAAAACGTCACCGGCGACGACGACGTGCGTGTTCAGCGCAAGATACAGGAGATTCTTCGCGCGCTCGACCTGGAAAAGCGCCGCAGCAAAGAAGAAATATTTGAGATGTATATCAATACGATATACCTTGCTCAGGGCGCCAATGGAGTTCAGGCCGCGGCGCATGTATATTTCAACAAGGATGTCAAGGATCTGACGCTTGTCGAATGCGCCGCGCTTGCGTCAATACCGCAGAATCCGTCGAAATGGGATCCCGTGAGATATCCGGAAAATAATAAGAAGCGCCGAAACGATCAAGTACTTTGGGAAATGTATCAGCAGGGTCTTATAAGCCAACAGGAATTCGACGAGGCATACAATGCAGAGCTTGTCCTTTCAAGGGGCACCGATGATACAAAAACACAGGTTGCCGTGATTCACAACTACTTTGTCGACGCCGTTATGGATCAATTTATTGCGGATTATACGGCGCAATATAAGGTTTCAGCTGAAATCGCAAAACAGCTGCTTTTTTCCGGCGGACTTCAGATTTATACGACAATGGATAAGCGGATACAGGGCATCATGGAAAAGGTATATGAAGACGATGCGAACTTTCCCGATACCTCATCCGCGGGCGTAAAGCCGGAATCGGCGATGGTCATCATGGATCAAGAGCACGGCGACGTGGTCGGACTGGTCGGCGGACGCGGCGAAAAAACCGTGGCCCGAGGATTCAACCGCGCCACTCAGGCAAAAAGACAGCCGGGAAGCGCGATAAAGCCGCTGACCGTTTATTCCCCGGCATTGGAGCTGGGGCTTGTCAATTACGCGACCACCTTTGACGATACACCGTTCAGATACGACACTCAGCTTAAACGAATGTGGCCGTCAAACTCGCCGGCGAAATACGAGGGAGTAATCAATCTCAATTACGCGCTTACCAACTCGAAGAATACGGTTGCCGTCAGAATAATGAACATGCTGACGCCTCAGACGGCGTTCAAATTTGCTACAGAGAAGTTCCATATGTCAACATTTGTGGATAGTCTGAGGATGCCGAGCGGTGAAGTAAAAACCGATATGACCCTTTCGGCAATGGCGCTCGGAGGTCTTACCTACGGCGTCAAAGTCATTGATATGGCGGCGGCTTATTGCACCTTCCCCAACAACGGAGTATATAATAAATCTCGTCTTTATATCAAGGTTCTCGACAAGGACGGAAACATCATTCTCTCGAACGAAGAACAACCCGAAGTTATCCTTTCGGAGGAAACAGACGCGCTGATGGTCGCCATGATGAAGAACGTGGTCGCAAACGGTACGGCACAAAAGCTGAAACTTCAAAATTCAGTTGACTGTGCCGGAAAGACCGGAACGACGAGTCTCCGCCGTGACCTTTACTATGTCGGTTACACTCCTTATTACACCGGAGCCGTATGGTATGGCTACGATTCCAATCTGGAACTTCCGTCAGGTGGTGAAAGCCCAGCTCTTTATCTCTGGGACGTAATTATGACAGAGATACACCAGCCGTATATCGACGCGGCAAAATCGGGAGGGGAGCCGCTTAAAAAGTTCGTTAATTCGTCAAAGATTATTGAAAGGTATATCTGCAAGGATTCCGGCAAGCTGGCGACGGAGAACTGTAAACTTGATCTTCGTCGACCCCAAGGATGCCGTGTGGAAAAAGCGTACTTCACGCAAGCGACCGTGCCGACGGAATACTGCGACTGTCATGTTCTCGTGGATTACTGCGAGGATTGGAATTGTGTCGCCGGCCCGAACTGCAAGCACACGCATAAAGTTGCGCTGGTTAAAACGCCTTACCGTGAATTTGAAACACAGACATATGTGGTTGACGCGCAGTATACCTATATGGAGCTTCCGGATGGTTATGTCTATCCATCTGACACCTCGCTGCCATATTATATCAATTTGTATCCCTCTGACCGGTATCCCGGCAAGACTGCCGGAGTTCAAAGGCCGGCAAATTCGTTCTGCGTAGAGGATAATTACGGAATGACAGACAAGTTTTATAGCGCAAACAGGCCGCCGGATAAAGGCGATCCCAACAAGATTCCGGTTGCCCCGTCCCCCTAAATAACTATTAAATAACCGGCGCTCCTAAGCAATAAGCTTAGGAGCGCCGGTTGATGTATAAGCTTCTGAGGGATATGACGCATATCAAATAATGACGACATAGTAAAACTTTAGAACGCTATAATATTGCTAGAACCAATATTGAGTTTCTTGCCAGGCTTCTTTTCAAAGAAGCCGCGTATCAATTTCTTACTCCAGCTCAAAAGCTCCAGTATACAGTCTGTAATAAGTTCCCTTATCGGAAATAAGCTTGCTGTGACTGCCGCGCTCTATGATATTTCCGTGATCGAGTACCATAATCACGTCGGAATTCTTGACGGTGGAAAGCCTGTGGGCGATCACGAAAACCGTCCGTCCGTCCATAAGGCTGTCCATACCGCGCTGAACTATCGCTTCCGTACGAGTATCAATTGAGGAAGTCGCTTCATCAAGGATCATGACCGGCGGATCGGCGACCGCAGCGCGCGCAATGGATATGAGCTGGCGCTGACCCTGGGAAAGCCCGCTGCCATCACCGGAAAGGACTGTTTCATAACCGTTGGGAAGCATGCGGATAAAACCGTCGGCATTCGCGCGCTTTGCGGCCGCAACACATTCTTCATCGGTGGCATCCAGCTTTCCGTAACGGATATTTTCCATAACGGTTCCGGTAAACAGGTTTACATCCTGAAGCACCATGCCCAAAGATCGGCGCAGGTCGCTTTTTTTGATTTTGTTTATATTAATACCGTCATATCTGATTTTTCCGTCGGCTATATCATAAAAACGGTTTATCAAATTTGTAATTGTGGTTTTTCCCGCGCCTGTCGCGCCCACAAAGGCAACCTTCTGACCGGGCATCGCGTAAAGCGAAACCCCGTTGAGGACATTTTTACCTTCTTCATATGCGAAATCAACATCGAAGAATTCAACCTTGCCGTCAAGGGGAGTATATGTGATGCTGCCGTCCGCGGAATGAGGATGCTTCCATGCCCAAAGCTCGGTGTGTTTGTCTGTTTCGCAAATAACTCCGTCCTTGTATTCTGCGTTTACGAGAGTAACATATCCGGCATCATTTTCGCTTTCTTCGTCGATCAGCTCAAAGATACGCTGAGCCCCGGCAAGCGCCATTATGATGGAGCTTAATTGCTGTGAAACCTGACTGATCGGCATGATAAAGCTGCGCGAAAGGTTTAAAAACGACGCGATCATACCGAGTGTAAGCGTATTTATTCCGGCTAGTGAAACGTTTGTAAGTCCGCCTATCGCCATCGCTCCGCCCGTCACGGCGAGCAAAACATAAAGGATATAGCCGAAATTGTTCATTATCGGCATGAATACATTAGCGTAAATATTCGCTTTTGTAGAATAGTCGCAAAGCTCGGAATTTTTAGCTTCAAAAATATTTTTCGTTTTGTTTTCACGGCAGAAAACCTTGACGACTCTCTGACCGTTGATCATCTCTTCGATAAAGCCATTGACATCGCCGACCGCGCGCTGTTGATTCACGAAATATTTACCGCTGTAAGACGCGATCTTTTTCATGACGATCATTATCAGGAATATACAGATGATCACAAACAGCGTTAGCCATATGCTTAAAGAGAGCATGGCGAAGAATACGGCAACAGCGGTGATTATTGATGAAAACACCTGCGGGATGCTTTGAGAGATCATCTGGCGGAGCGTGTCCGTATCGTTTGTATAACGGCTCATTACGTCGCCGTGGTTATGAACATCAAAATATTTGATCGGAAGCGTCTGCATATGCACGAACATTTCATCGCGGATTTTTTTAAGGATGCCCTGAGAAATGATCGCCATGATCCGGCTGTAAAGAAATCCGGCGAAGACTCCGATCAGATATATATAGCCCATTTTAATTATGACGGATAGAAGCGCCGAAAAATCCGCGGAGGAATCCAGCAGAAGAGGATTGATGTAATCGTCGATCAGCGTTTTCAGGAATATTGACGAAACAACGCCGACGGCGGCGCTCGCAGCGATACATAAAAAAACGATGATTAAACTGAATCTGTAAGGTTTGAAATATTTCAAAAGGCGTTTCAGCGTTTTTTTATCGAGTTTTTTGCCGGTCGGAGCGCCCATAGAACCGGGCCTTTTCATGCCGTTATTCATTGTCATCGCCCTCGCTTTCTCTGGTCTGCGATTCATACACCTCGCGGTATATGCCGCTCCGGCTCATAAGCTCGTCATGCGTTCCGACGTCGGAAATCTGCCCGTCGTCCATAACGATTATTTTATCCGCATCCTTTACCGATGCCGCCCGCTGAGCAATAATAATTTTTGTTGTTTTGGGTAAATACTGATGCAAAGCTCGCCTGATTTTGGCGTCTGTTTTCATATCGACTGCGCTTGTGGAATCGTCGAGAATCAGAATTTTAGGCTTTTTTAGCAGTGCGCGCGCAATGCAAAGGCGTTGTTTCTGACCGCCGGACACATTTGTTCCGCCCTGTTCGATAACGGTGTCGTATCCCTTCGGGAAGCCGGAAACGAATTCGTCCGCGCATGCTGAGGCGCTCGCTTCCGCGATGTCTTCATCGGAGGCGTTTTCGTTGCCCCATTTAAGGTTATCGCGGATAGTGCCGGAAAACAGCTCGTTTTTTTGAAGAACCATGGCGACGCCGCCGCGCAGAACATCGAGGTCGTATTTTTTTATGTCATTGCCGCCGACCTTGACAATTCCTGTAGAAGCGTCGTAAAGGCGCGGAATCAGCTGTACGAGCGTGGATTTTGAAGATCCGGTCGCGCCGATTATGCCAACGGTTTCTCCCGAGGCGATCTTTAAGTTGATATTCGACAGACACGCCTTGTCGGCCTTTGCCGAATAGAAAAACCCGACGTTTTCGAATTCTATGCTGCCGTCCGCAAGAGTTTCAATGGGATTTTCGGGATTTACGATATTGCTCTTTTCACTTAGTAACTCTACAATCCGTTCGGCGGAGGCGCGTGAAATGGTTATCATGACAAACACCATGGATATCATCATAAGGCTCATCAGGATCTGCATGGCATAAGTAATCAGGCTCATAAGCTCTCCGGTGCTTAGGCCGATGTCAGGGTTGTTGCCGGACGCAATTATTGCGCGGGCTCCGAACCATGAGATCAGCAGCATGCATGCATACATGCAGAATTGCATAAGAGGCATATTGAGAGCGAGAACTTTTTCGGCTCCTGAGAAATCGCGGTATATGTCGCCCGATATTTTCTTGAATTTCTGCGTTTCATAATCCTCACGGACAAAGGACTTTACAACACGGATACCGCGGACATTTTCCTGAACAATGCCATTCAGCTTGTCGTATGTTTTAAAAATGCGTTCGAAAACGGGATGAACGCGGCTTATTATGAGATACATTCCGACCGCAAGTACAGGAAGGGCGGCTATGAATATAAGAGAAAGCTTTGCGTCTATTCCGAAGGAGACAATCAGTGAAAATATCATCATGACAGGAGCCCGGAACGCCATTCGCGTGAGCATCATAAATGCCATCTGCACATTGTTTACGTCAGTCGTGAGGCGTGTCACGATGCTCGCAGTAGAAAATTTATCAATATTGGAAAATGAAAAGGTCTGGATATTGGCGAACATATCGTCGCGAAGATTGCGGGCAAATCCGGCGGAGGAGATTGACGAGCTTCGCCCGGCGGCGACGCCGAAAAACAGCGAAGCGAAGGATGAAAGCAACAAAGCTATACCCATTTTAAAAACATATTGCATATTACCGGCATCGATGCCGAAATCTATGAGATTCGCTGTAAAAAGGGGTATAATAACCTCAAGGACAACCTCGAGAATTACGAAAACAGGTGTAAGGACCGTTTGGGTCATATACTGACGGATCCTTTTGGCGAGAATTCTGATCATATAATTATATTGTTCCTCATGCGTTCGATATATGAATATAAGTTGTCAAGCTCCTCATCGGAAAAACCTTTGATTAGCATTTCGTTTACCACGCGGTGATCCTCATCCATGAATTTAACGAGCTCTTCTGCCTTGTCTGTCAGAACAAGCTTTTTGAGCCGGGCGTCATGCTGCACCGCGACACGCTCTATAAGGCCCTTTGTGACCATCAGGTTGACGACTTTAGACGCGGTTGAACGGGTAATACCGAAATCCTTTTCAAAGTCTCGCTGATATACGTCGCGGTCTCTGTTTGAGCCGATGTATCCTATGATCCATCCGTTCGTGCCGGTGATATTGTCGATATATTTCTTATGAGTCGAGCAATCGACAAATCGGTGAACGCGGTGATTGAGAGTGTGAAGCTCGAAGCCTATGTTTCTTCTTGGCATTATATCCTCCTTATATGTTTGATATCATACAGTTTCATATAAAACAGTATCACATCAAACATTATAAAGGCTGTATCATGCATAATCAATATACACATGTTACGCGATCATGAATTATTTATGTCTTTTGGAATTGACTATTGATATCCGGGCCGGGAAATGTTATACTTTACCTATATAATGTCTGTTGAACAATTATAAAACACATACAACAGTAAGAAAAACATGAAATACAATTGATTGCACATCTAAACTGGTCAACTCTCGACCAAGTTAGGCAATCAATGGATATTGTACTCCAAGATCAATGATTTTGGTCGGTTTAACAACTGCCAAAACTTCAGTAGATATTATATAAATACAGTTATAAACAGTTATAATATGAAAGGATGCAGAACGGACAAATGGATATAAAGCCAAGAAGAAAAGTAATCGGCAACAATATTGCCGTAAATCTGATCAAAACCGATAAATATAAGACAAACTTTCTCACTTTTTATTTTCTTACAACACTTACTGAAAAAAGCGCGTCATATACTCAGCTTATTTCAAGAATAATCACACGCGCCTGCGCGAAATATCCGACATCTGTCGAGCTCAACCGCACGCTCGACGATTGTTACGGGGCCGAAGCTAATGCAAGCGCGGTCAAGCATGGCGAATACGAAGTGCTCGGCTTTTCGTTGTCAACGCTTGCCGACAAATATGCCATGGACTCAGATAAAGTTACGGACACCGCGGTTGATATTTGCGCGGAAATGCTTTTCAAGCCGTATTTGGTGGAAGGCGGCTTTGACAAATCGATAGTTGAAAGTGAAAAAGTCAACGTCAAGGACGCGATAAGCGCCGAAATAAACAACAAATCCGAATATGCCAGAAAGCGCATGATACGCATCATGTGCGAAGGCGAGGCATACGCGATAAATCCGCTCGGATATCCCGATATAGTTGATGAGGCCGACGGCGTCTCTCTTTATGAATTTTACCGCGAGCTTATAAAAACCTCGCGCGTTGAAATATTCTTCGCGGGAATTTGCGACGAGGACAGGCTTGTCAAAAAGCTATCAAGCGCATTTTCAAATATCGGCCGCGCTCCTGCCTGTCTTCCCGAAACACATGTTATTTCAACAGTCGGAGAGATAAAACGCGTCACAGAGCAGATGCCGGTGACGCAGAGCCATCTTGTCATGGGCTTTCGCACCGGAATTACCACCTCTGATCGCGACTTCCGCGCTTTTTCACTTTATAACTCGGTTCTCGGCGGCTCACTCACCAGCAAGCTGTTCATGAATGTGCGTGAAAAGCTTTCGCTTTGTTATACAGTAAACTCCATGCCTGACGCGGCAAAGGGTATCATGCGCGTATATGCCGGTATAGATGACAAAAAGTTTGACGCTGCGTATGACGAGATCATGCGTCAGATGAAGCTTATTTCAGACGCGGATATCACTGACAGCGAACTTCGCGAATCGAAAAACGCGTTAATAAATTCTCTGAACAGTCTTCCCGACAATCCCGGCGCTCTTGCGAGCTGGTTCTTGCCCAGAATACTCAACGGTCTGTTTGACGAAACGCCGCTGACTGTTGCCGAAGAAATAGAAGCGCTTACAAAGGAAGAAGTTGTGGCTGTATCATCGCGGGTCAAACTTGATACGGTATACCTTATGAAGCCTGACGGTACCGTAAAGCCGGAAGAGGAGGAAGAATAAATGATATTTACTGAAAAAAAGAGCGAAAGGCTCGGAGAACGGTACTTTACCGGACGGCACGAATCCGGGCTTGAAATTTATTTAATACCTAAGGATCACAAGAGCGCCTTTGCTCTGCTCGGGACGCGTTACGGTTCCATTCACCGCACCTTTAAAACCGGAGCGGACAAGGATTTCATCACTGTGCCCGACGGAGTCGCACATTTTCTTGAGCATAAGCTGTTTGAAAACGAGGACGGCACCGACACATTTTCGCTGTTCGGAGCGATGGGTGCTTCATGCAACGCTTTTACCTCGAATGAAATAACCGCCTATCTTTTCTCCGCTACTGATAAATATTACGAGAATCTTGAAATATTACTGAAATTCGTCACAACTCCGTATTTCACAAAAGAAACCGTCGAAAAGGAAATAGGAATAATATCGCAGGAGCTGAGAATGTATCTCGACAATCCCTACAGACAGCTGTATAACGGATTGTTAAATTCTATGTATGTGAACAGCAATGTAAAAATAGATGTTGGCGGAACGGAAGAATCAATTTCGCATATTACAGCCGACATTCTTTATCGCTGCTATAACACATTTTACAATCTTCACAATATGACTCTTTGCCTCTGCGGTGATTTTAACTGTGATAAAGTCGCTAAATTATGCGACAAGGTACTTAAAAATTCACCCGATATCGAGATATCACATCAATTTCCCGACGAACCGGACCGCCCCGCTTCCAAAAAGCTTGTCAAGGAATTTCCGATCGCGCTGCCGATGTTTTATTCCGGTATCAAGGAGCCGGACATAAATCTGTCGTCCTTCGGAGCCGAGCTTGTCAAAAAAGACGCGGAACACCGTATCATATGCGAAATGTTATTCGGTAAATCAAGCGCGTTTTACAATTCGCTTTATGAAAAAGGCCTTATAAACGACAAGTTTTCCGCCGGATATAATCTCGGACGCACATACGGATTTTTTTATTGCGCCGCCGAAACACGTGAGCCCGACAAGGTGAACGAATTGGTCGCGAACGAAATTGCTTCCGCGCGTGCCGGGAATTTTTCCGAAGATTTTAACACGCTTTTTGAGAGAAGCAAACGCGTGGTTTATTCTGACGCGGTTCAGGAATGGAACTCTACGAGTGACATAGCCGAGAATTTTCTCTTTACGCTGTTCGTCGGAGGAGATATGCTCGATACGCCCAATATAATCGCCGATATCACTCCCGCCGATATATTCGCACGGCTTAAACGGAGTTATAATACGGACAATCTCGTCACGAGCCTGATTATCCCTAAGAAATGAGAGGTATACGTAAAAATGCTTGCGGTCATCCATTGGCTTTCGTTCCCGGGGCTCGGGATCGGACCTTTTAAAATCGATACTGTAGCGTTTAATATCTTCGGAAAAGACATCGCATGGTATGGCATAATCATATGCTGTGGCATGATCCTGGCGTTTTTGTATTCTAATAACCGCGCCAGGCATGAAGGAGTATCCACCGATGATTTTCTCGATCTTATCATATTCGCGATTCCGGTCGGGATTATTTGCGCCCGTACGTATTTTGTTCTGACAAAGCTCGAGCTATATGATTCCTTCTGGGATATGTGTAAAATATGGGAAGGCGGTCTCGCGATATACGGCGCCATTATCGGCGGCTTTATCGTTGTCTTGGCATTCTCAAAGATCAAGAAAATCAAGTTTTATAAGCTTCTTGATATCGTTGCTCCGGGGGTTCTGATAGGACAGATAATCGGTCGTTGGGGGAATTTCGCAAACGCCGAGGCACATGGCGGTTCGACCGGGCTTCCGTGGAGAATGGGGATCGGATCCACAAACGTTATAACAGAGTTTTATCATCCGACCTTCCTCTATGAATCCGTCTGGAACCTAATCGGATTTTTAATCATACATCTTGTATATAAAAAGAAAAAGTTTGACGGCCAGATATTCTGTCTGTATATTGCATGGTACGGTTTCGGACGTATGTTTATTGAGATGCTGCGTACCGACAGCCTTTATATCAACCTTTTCGGAACCGAATACCGCATTTCCGCTCTTGTCGGCCTTCTTTCTTTCATTGTCGGTTTGATACTGTATATAACCCTGAAGAAGGGCGGGCTTCGGCACGAGGAAGCTGTTCTTTCAAAGGAAAACAGCTTTAAACAGATGATCAAAGAAAGCGACGAGGATCAGCGTGAGGTTGATTCAGCTCGCGAAAAAGCTAATATAATGAACTTAAAAACTGATAATACCGATACCGCTCCATCGAAAGAGGCTGCGCCCGATGCGTCTGCGGAGGCTTCCGAGACTTCATCCGAAGACGAAAAAACGGGACGAAATTCGTGATATTATTTCACTATTAATTACTGGCATTCTGCATTGAACGCATCAAAACTTTCATTTCTGACCGCAAAGGAATCATGTATAATGGGAGAAAAAATTATACCTCTAACATTTATTTCCGATGGCAGGCTTGGTGTTTACAAAAATGGCAAATCTGAATTTCTCACCTTGAAGAAACAAGAAACTTATATAAATGTGATAAGGCAGATTAACAAAGGAAACGATTGGAAATCCACCGGAAGAGGCGCGGCTTTTATGGGAGTCATGTATAAGCCGGCAGACGAGGACGAAGGATTTTCACTCAATGCGGCGGAAGCTGTTTCAGACGAATTGCTTGTTTATGCCTGTACCTGTTCATCGACGGGATGTATATATACTAAAAAAATTGACAGCTGTTCCCCGGAGGGTCTTGTTGCGGCGTCTACCGATTGGCGTGTTTCATCAATATGCGCCTGCCGGTCGCAGATTGAAGCATACGGCGGTTCTCTTTTATGTGTGGCGGAAATGGAATATAAAAGAGGAGAATCACATATTGTTCTCTTTTATTCAGACAAGCCGTATGTGACAGTGACCGACGGTGATACGCGAGATGCCAATCCGTTTATATCACCGGACGGTTCGGTATGCTATTTCGATTACTGTGGAAACGCACGTGATATAAACGGAATTGTAATAGATATCGGGCCGAGAGTTATATGCTCGTATGATTTCAAAACGCATTTGGTCAATGAACTGTTATCGGATGACAGTATAGATTATTTCTCGCCAAAGTCAGATGACAAAGGCAATTTATATTACATAAAACGTCCTTATAAAGAAAAGAGGAACGAAGATAACGGATTTGTTAATATCCTTAAAGCGCCATTTAAGATTATAAAAGCAGTTGGAGGCGCATTTGATCTTTTCACGTGTAAATACGCAGGCGAATCTCTGAAAAGTAACGAGGAGCAGAAGGCCAAAAATAAATCAGAAAAACAAATATTTATTGAGAATAATATTATAAACGCAGACCGCGAACAAAAAGAAAATGCTGCGACCGGAGAGAAATTCCCTGGTATTATCCCAAACAGCTGGGTGCTTGCATGCCGTGAACCATCCGGAAATGAAAAAGTAATCAAAAAAGGCGTATGCGGTTTCACACTTTATGACTACGAGATAGTTTATACCAACGGCAGCAATCTTGTCATGCTCAGAAATAATCATGAATCCGATACAGAACATGAGGAAACCCTGTTGTTGAAAGGCAATAAAATTATTCTATAATAATGTCTGCTGAACAATCATAAAACACATATAACAGTAAAGAAATGATGCTAACAATGATTGTTCAGGTGCAAGGTTTTTAAGCTTTACAGCTCAAAAACCTTGCACCTCTAAATTGTTCGACTCCCGACCAATTTAGAAAACAGGCGGCAATCAATGAATGCTGAACTCCAAAATCAATGATTTTGGAGGGTTTTGGCTGGCTTTTCAACTGCCAAAACCTATGCCGTTCGAAAACGGCATTATTCAGTAGACATTATAATAGATAAGTATAAAAATTGCCGCTTTAATAAAAATTCGGATTTTCAAGAACAATGAACGTAATTTTACAAAAGCAAAATCCGGCCGCATAACAATGCGGCCGGACTTTTTGCGCAGTGCTTTATTCTATTACGGCATATATACCGCTGCCGGATAAATCGGCTTTAATACGGTAGCCGCCGGGTATCGGTTCAACGAATATATCCTTTTCAGCTCCTGGGAATTCGGGGGACTTGATTTTCTTTTCCTTAAGTTCGGGAAGATTGCCGTAAATTTCAAATTCGTATTCATGATCCGTTACAACGTTTTCTATTTTATCCAGAACCTTTGTCCCGAAGGTTGATATCCATTTATGCGGAATGCCGACGATTCCGGTATTCATTATATGAATTATCAGGCGTCCGTCTTCTGTCTTCGCACGGAAAACTCTGCGTTTATCTCCTGCTATTATATTTACGAGCGGTTTTATGATACCTTTTTTTATAAGCTCCGGCAATTCCGAGCTGCCTGGAACAAACACAAGCCCTTTATATCCGGCTTTTTTGAGCTCGTCCGAGAACGATTTTTCGCGTGCAAAGCCCTTTTCATCTTTTATGCCGAATTCTCCGGCGATGATCATTATGCCGCCATTTTGAAGGTATGCTTTTACGGCGGCAAACTGAGCTTCTGAAACGCATGCGCACGATTCCACAACTATCGGAGTGGTCTCCGATAAAAGCGCCTCTGCGCTTGCCAGCTCACGGAATCTGACAAAGCGGTATCCAATATCGGCAAGGACGAATTCCTGAGCCCATCCGTTGACAAGCGACCACGCGTCCGCGCCTGAGGACGTATGATATCCGTTTTCACGGTTATATCTGCTGTTTACCAGACGCACGTTGACGATGTCTTCGCTGTTGAACGGATCAACGGGGCTATGGCTTGATTCCCATGTGTATATCGGCTTCATAAGCTCTTCCAGCTTGGGTAGATCCTCCGGCTCGTCGTCCAGGCGGCCCGGCATCGTGCTTGCCCAGTTTCCGGCGCCCCAGAAACGCGCGAGAGCCCATCCGAGATATGCGCCGTCCTCAAAAGTCGTATAACTGAGTGCGATTGCAGGCGCGTTGCCCATTTTTTTGGCGATATCGCGCTGCTGCATAGCTTCCGCATCTTTTGCGACCCAGTTTGTAGACGAGCAGGTAAGCCCGCAATTTTCCAGCATTACGATATCGAGCGAGTCGGCGTTTTTTTCCAGATCCAGCGCAAGCGGGTTGAGATACATCGGCCCCGTTGCGGAGCAGCAGGTGAAGAGCGGCTTTGGAGAAACGACGCTTCTTACCATTTTTATATGGTCAAGCACGGAATCTGTTCTCATGCGCAGATAATCGCGGAAAGCGGGATTTTCATAATTTCCCCAAGAATTGGGATGACCGGATATATCGCCCCAGAAGGATTTATCGGACAGAGGAGGAATTTCAAGTCCGTATTCACGGCGGAATCTTTCACGGCAGTATTCACAGCCGCATACGGCAAGGCTTCCGTACTCACACATGTCGTCTACTTCGATGGCATCGAAATCCACCTCTGCGACGAGTCTTTCGAGATATTTTTTATGCATATCGAGAAATCCGGGATTGTTGTGACAAAAAAGCTCTGTCTGATAGCTCGGTGTATATCCGCGGCTGCCGTCTCTGAGATCGACTTCGCATATATCGCGGAACATATGACCTTCATAACAGGCGTATTCGGCCGCTTTGAAATCCTTATGAAGGAGCACATGGTGACGGTGAGAGCGGTGAAGCTTTTCAAATTCTGCCTGATCCCTGGGACGCTCAATTAGATTACAGGAATAATGATCGATGAATTTTATTCCGTATTTATGAAGCTCCGCGCATACTTCATTCATGTAGCCGTGATAATTCTGAAAATAATCTGAAAAATCAAAACGCATATGGAGTCCGTAATTGATTACGGAGTCGATTCCAGCATCGTGAAATGCCTTTGCGCGTTTTTTGATTTTGTTTTTTACTGTAATGTCCGGCCAGGTCAGATCCGCCGGCTCGTTCCACCAGCTTGCCATGCGGCGAGGATATACTTTTGCTGAATATGGCGGTCTTGCGATTGCTTTTTCGTCCATATGATATCTCCTAAATCAAACATAATATATATCTGTACCAAAGTCTTTTGGAAAGCCTCATTGCTTTGTAAAGATCTCCGGACATTTTCTGTATGAATTTGCGTGCGGCTGCTTTTTCTTCTCTTGTGTTGCCATTTTCGGAAAACTCGCCTTTTTGCAGGATCTGCATAACGGGAACAAGCTCTCCGGATTTCACGCATCCTTTCATTGCATTGCTTGCGCAATCGGAAAGCGCTGCTATGCTGCCGCACTTCTGGGCTTCGACACCAAAAGCGGAAAACAGCTTCAACATATAGCTTTGCATGGCATAGGTTCCGCTTTTTCCCGCAACACGGAAACGGCCGTATCTGATTTTTCGCCTGTAAAAGCTCTGAAATACTATCAGCAGTGGAACGGCTGCGGCCAGGATAACGGCGATAACTAATACCGTTCTCCATGAATCAGCGTTCGTGTTTCCGGGATTCACGTATATTATGCCTGTGTCAGTTCCGGTAATTGAGGCCTCTGTTTGGGGCTCGGTATATGCTTCTTCATATGTATCGGGGGCGTCTGTTTCAACCGGTTCATCCGGGCGGGGATTGATGAGGCCGTCGTATTCGGCTGAATAAAGCTCGCGATCATACCCTGCTGTCGCTTCGATTACCAGCCATCCGGCTCCGTCAATATACACCTCTGTCCATGCGTGCGCGGAATCGTCGCGGACGTTGTATTCATAAGCCGTTTCGGAGGCGCTTTTTTCAGCAAGCTCGGGCGAGACATAAAAGCCCTCGACATATCGTGACGGAATGCCGCCGAATCTTAATAGCAAGGTCATCGCGGTGGCAAAGTGGGTACAGTATCCCATCTTCGTATCGAATAAAAAGCCTTCTATATAATCTCCGCCGTCCGCGTCCGATTTAGGCGGGGTTCGCGTATATTTATAATTTGTTCTCAGATATTGAGCTATGGCAAACGCTTTTTCAATATCGGTGTCAGCGTTTTTTGTTATTTTGTGATATAGCTCCATGATCCTTTGCGACGAGCTGATTTTTCTCGGAAGAGAAGTATACTGTGAACGAACATAGCTTGCGTATTTTTGTTGAATCGCGCTGTCTTCGGACATTCTTTCGAGCTTTTTGGTAAGCTCCGCTTCAGCAATTTGTATATTTGATGTCTTTAGGCGAAGGATTGAAAAGAGTGTGGCGATATCCGGATCGTCAGATCCGGAAATAATCAGCCTGGCTGTCTCGGCGGCTCCGAACTTTTTAATTATATCGGCGCATTTTTTATATTTAATCAGCGAATTCTGAAAATTAACGAGAAAACCGCTGTTGGTATATATAGGCAAAAGCGCGGAAAACGAATATTGTGCGTCAGAATTCGTGTTATTATCCCGGGTAAACGTAAAAAGTGAATCGCTGATCTGTTGAATGAGAATTTCAGATGGAGAAGAAAACGATTCATCGGATAAATACGAGGGCAAAAGCGCAAGATTGCTGCTTCTGTCCTTCAAGACAATTCTACCCTTTTGTCCTACGAAGCCAAAATTCATCGTGTTTACTGTTTTCAATATATCTTTGTCCGAATATGTGCTCCATGAGAATTGCATAAAGCTGCTGAATATAGAATCGGAAATAAAATCCGCTCCGAAGCTCTGGCGAAATCTTATCCCTTCTAAAGTCGTTGCGTCATTCCATACTCCGCCGCTGTAATTTTTTCCTATCCATCCGCGCAGATACCACGAGGCCTTACCTGATGAATAAAGCGTCAGCTCCTGTTCTCCGGTGAACATAACCGGACTGTCGGAAACGGTTCCTCCGCTGATTCCTCCTCCAAGCTCCGGCATGGCTAAGCTTCCGTCGCGGCCGATAAGGCTGTATATGTATGATCTTGCGATTTTCATTTCGTCATTTATAAAAGCTATCTCCGGCATGGTATCCAGCCTTTCGGGCTTAATCAATCCAAACATAACAGAAGTACAAATAGAAAGCGCGATTATACCGGAAAAGCCCTGGCGCGCGCGAAGATAAAAGATGCGTTCTGTATTCCCACGTAATTCTGTATCTGCATTTTTATTGTTGTGTTTAAAACAAATATGATCGGCTCCCGTCGTCATCGAATTTTCGTACAGCATCATAACATAAACGGAAGTAATCGTGCATAACAGAAAAGCGAATGACTTTGAAGACGGGAAAAAGCCGACAAAGAATGAAAAAATAAGATAAACCGAGCATATGCCGGTAAAAAACCATATTCTCATGCGCTTTCCCATCATGGCAAAGCCGATGATTACAGTAAATACGGTTTGTAATATGACCGTTATGCGAGTGGAAAAGTCAGAAAACAAGGTTATGTTTTCCGTAAATCCCGAAAGAAAAATTCCAGAATTGATCTGCGGTATAAAAGTATATCCCCGGCGTACAAGGATATCCGAAGCATACGCCGCGAAAATACGCAGGTCATCGACGGGTGAAGCTTCTGTAAATACGCCTGCAAATAATACGGTCACAAGGAGCGCCGGAATGAATAGAAGTCGGAAAAGCTTTCTGTCAGACAGCATTGCCGCGGAATACACGGCTCCTGTAACAACAGCGCAAAGTATGACGGGAAACACACTCGGGATAAGAGCAAAGCCGTCTGTAAAACAAAACGAAAAAGATATCGCAAGAGCGATATAACAGAGGCTTTTTGAGATATACCCGAAAATATTGGACAGCGTATTTGCCTTTACTTCGTCATATTGGACAAATCCGGCGCCGTTGCTGACCTCAGAAAGCGAAAATTTTCCGCCGCAGCCGGGAGCGTATTTCATTTCTGGTTTATTCATTTTCAAATATGTCCTGCCGCTTTCCTTTCTCTTATCTTACGCGTATAAAAACATTACTGTTCCGCCTGCGTTAACGAAGGATCATTTTTAAAGGAGATTGATATTATCTTACAAAAGAAATATTAACTTGTCAAATAAATAATAATCGATGATCATTCAATTTCATTGGCCGTCGTTTTCGGGAAAGCCAAGGGTAAAAAGTTCTTCATTGCGTGAATCAAGCCCGTTTATGTGATTATATCCGAAGACTGCCTCAAGTCCGGTCGCCGTGCGGTATGTATAAAGCGAGGCGCTTCTCGGAACGGAATTGCTTTTTGCATTTTTACCGTATTTGAATATCTGTGCCTCGTCCTCGGTGAATTTGTCATTAAGTCGCCGGGCGGCTTCCGCCTGCTTAACGGCGGTGACAAAGGATAAAGATCGCTCGTTGCATTTTTGCGGTGTCATTCCCGGAATTGAAATAAGGTATTTTCTCACAATAAGCTCCATTGCCGCGTCGCCGAGATACGCGAGCAATAAAATATCCGGCAGTTCAGCTGCGTTCATGGCACAATTCCGTTAAGTCTGTTTTAAGAGCTTCGAGATAAACGGCGCATTCGGCCGCGTTAGTGCCGTTTATAAAGAAATAAAGCTTTATCTTTGGCTCGGTTCCGGATGGACGGACGACTACTCTGTCGCCCCTGTCTGTTTCAAAAGCGAGCATATTTTCGCTTTTTAACTTAATTTGGGAAACGCTTCCCGATGCAATGTCTGTTTTCAATCTCTTTTGATAATCCGATATGGTTTTTATTTTAACACCTCCGAGTATGAAGGGCGGAGAATTGCGCAGAGCGTTCATAATTTCTGAAACAGCGGCGCGGAAATCCGGAGATTTTATCGGTATGTCGACCAGCATTTCGGTCATATAACCGTATTTTTTGTATATGGCCTCAAGTGCGCCGCAGAGCGTCATACCCTTCGATTTGTAATAAACGGCTGCCTCTGCGATTAAAAGCGACGCGGCCTGTGCGTCCTTATCGCGTGCGTATGGCGCGGAAAGATAACCGTGGCTTTCTTCAAAGCCGAAAATAAATGTTTTTTCTCCTGTCTGTTCGTACAATGCGGCTTTTTCACCGATGTACTTAAAGCCGGTATATACATCCTCGCATTCGATGCCGTTTGCGCG
Organism: Oscillospiraceae bacterium; assembly: GCA_034925865.1. Lineage (NCBI taxonomy): Bacteria > Bacillati > Bacillota > Clostridia > Eubacteriales > Oscillospiraceae > Oscillospiraceae bacterium. The sequence continues at coordinate 30,846 of JAYFRN010000020.1, forward strand.
GCATATCACATCTGCCAGTCCTGTAGAAACGACTGATTTGACTACGCAAGCGTCAGAGGGCAGCTTTCCTGTGCGGAGGCGGGCGGTGATGATGTATTCAAGCAGCAAAAGACCGATTTGATTACCCGTAAACGTACGGAATCCGTCTTTGCCTTTAGCTGAAACGCCCATTCTGTCTCCATCCGGGTCTGTGGCTATGACAATGTCGGCATTCGCTTTTTCCGCGACGCTGATTCCTTCAATAAAGGCTTCCGGATATTGAGGATTCGGCTTTTCCACCGTAGGGAAATTTCCGTCCGGTTTGTTTTGGCTTTCAACCTCCAAGACGCTTGTAAATCCGGCTGCATGTAGAATGCGAGGGACGAGAAGATATCCTGAGCCATGAAGCGGCGTATAAACTATCCCGATGCCCCTGTCCGCGCCGGCGGGAAGAAGAGAACATTTTAAAACAGCGCGGCAATATGCCTCGTCGGTCTCTTCACCGATCAGAGTGATCATTCCGCTTTTTATCCCGTCTTCGAGAGTGACGCGCGGCATAGAGCCGAGAAAATCAAAATTCCGGCATCCGTCGGCAATGCCTGCCGCGCATTCGGGTGAGCATTGTGCACCGTTTTCTCCGAAAACCTTATATCCGTTATATTCCTTTGTGTTATGAGAGGCGGTGACATTAATTCCTGCGGCGCATTTATGATAAAGTATTGCAAACGAAAGCTCCGGGGTCGGGCGCAGCGAATCGAAGAGGAACACCTTTATGCCTTCCTCACACAGGACTCGCGCTGCAATTCCGGAAAACATTTCCGAGTTGTTCCTGCTGTCATAAGCGATCACAACTCCGCCCTTGGTTTCCGACGATTTCAGGTATGCCGCGAGCGAACGCGACACGACAGCTACCGTGTATTTATTCATGCGCGTTGTGCCGCTTTGCATAATACCGCGGATTCCCGCAGTGCCGAATTCGGGAAGCAGCGCGAATCTGGCCGTAAGCGCGTCACGGTTTTCAATAAGCCGGTTCAGTTCGTCCTTTTCCACGCCGGTCATTTCGGCGCGTCGCAGCCATTCTGCTGCGTTATTTTTTGCCGTTTCATAAAGCGCGGTCTTATTGGTTGAAAGTGTATTTTCGTAAAGGATCATGTTATTTACTCTTCTCATCAATATATTTTTCGGCTGCGCGAAGCCCGTCGCATGCGGCGCTCGTTATGCCGCCCGCATATCCCGCGCCTTCTCCGCACGGGTAAATCCCTTTGAAGGACATTCCCCCCGGACCGACTGCGAAAAACATATCGTCCCTTGATATTCTCACTGGAGACGAAGTCCGGGTTTCTACTCCGGTCAAAGGAGCGTCAGGATTTTTAAAAAACGAATACCGCGTCCCGAATACCCGAAGCCCAATGCGCAGCGCTTCGGCGAGCGGAGCGGGAAATAAAAGCCCCAGATCGGCGCCGCGTACGCCGAGAGGATATGTCGGCATAATGCTGCCGAATTCTGTTGAGACTTTCTGATCGAGAAAATCGCCGAGTCTCTGACATGGCGCGGTAAAACCTCCGCCTCCCGCCGAAAAAGCTCCGCGTTCCATGTTTTCCCGGAACTCCATGGCCGCGAACGGGTTGCCGTTAAAATCTGAGCTTTTTACAGAAACGGCGACAGCGCAGTTTGAATTTATGCCATCTCGCGCATATTCGCTCATGCCGTTTGTCACAACGTGCCCGTTTTCGCTTGCCGCCGCCGTGACGGTGCCGCCCGGGCACATACAGAACGTATAAACGCCCCTGTTATTGATATGATGCGCAAGGTTATATTCGGCCGGTGGGAGATTGATTCCCCCGTCTTCCAGATTTGCTCCACGGTATATACAAGTGTCCGTTTCGGCGCGCGTGTGTTCAATCCTGAAGCCGACCGAACAATCCTTCGCAGATATTTCCATACCGAGGCTTCCAAGCATTCTTATCGTGCCGTGAGCGCTGTGTCCGACCGCTATAAAGACGCTGTCGGTAAATATTGAATCAGATCCGGCACACAATTCATATCCGCCCCGGAGAGGGGCGATCGAATCAAGACGCGTGCCGAACCGTATCTCACCGCCAAGTGAAATTATTTCATTTCTGATGCTTTTAATAATTAAAGGCAGTTTGTCTGTTCCGAGATGCGGGCGCGCATTGACAGCGATATCCGGCGGCGCGCCGTGTTTTAAATATGATTGTATGACGAACGCGCATCTCGGATCGTTGATGCGCGTCAGAAGCTTTCCGTCTGAAAAGGTTCCGGCTCCGCCCTCGCCAAACTGTATGTTTGATTCCTCATCGAGTTCTTTCCCGGAGCAGAACCGTGCGATTTTCTCCGCGCGTTTGTCCGCGTCATCTCCGCGTTCAAGCACAATCGGTGCGAAACCCTTCAATGCAAGGAGCAATGCGCAAAACATCCCGCATGGACCGAAGCCCACGACGACCGGTCGGGGAGATTTTGACGCACATGATTTTATATTTTCAGGATATCCGTCTGTGACAAATTCCTCGGTATTTTCCTTGAGGGCATCCGGTATTTTTTGAAGCTGCGTTTCGCAAAGCACAGACAAAACCGAATAAATATCCGGAGCTTTTCTCGCGTCTGTTGACCTGCGGTAGACTGTGAATTTATCTTTTATACCGAATTTCTTCAGATATTCCGTTATTCGTTCTTCTTCGTTTATTCCAACGCGGAGTGGAATACGTATATTCTTGATAAGGATCGTTATATCAGATTCACCTCCGTCGTATATTCTCCGATAACATATGCGCCGGTTTGATTCTTGAATTCGACTGAAACGGGTACCGAATATATACCGGGCTGGTTGAACTGTGACAAGTCTATCACTACTCTAAGGTCGGTAACAGAGGCAGTCGCGACCGAAACGCTGTCACCGCGTATCTTAACGTTTAGAGACGCCGATTTAAACGTATACATTTGGTTGCCCGGAGGCGAAATGACAGATACGTTTGATCCGGTGACCAGATTTACATTCATCGTGCGCAGAGAGCTGTTGATCAGAGACGCTTCTACATTTACGGTGTCTACATTGTCGTTTTTTTCTATTCCGACGGGAAGAACAAGAGAGAAAACATAGCTTTTTTGGTCATCGACAATCTGTTTTTCGTCTATTGTCGCGAGAACCACCTTTTCAAGGGCATCTATCGCCGCCGGATCACCTTTGACTCGAACAGTTGCAGGAGAAATTTCAAATTTAATGCCGTCAGGCCCCAACAGTCCGTGCTTTGTATTAACGGTAATTGGAACAGTTTTTGATTTATATACAGAAAAAGTAGCAACGACGTCGGTAACATTAGTCTTTATATATGGACTCGAGACAGTCTCACCGTCTTTGTCTAGAAGGGCTATTTTACCGGAGGCGTCAACGCTTTTTGTCACGTTTCCGAGATCGACGGTAAGTCTCGCTTCTGTTATATCTTCTATTTCAGTGAATGGTCCTGTCACCGTTATGAAACTGTAATTCAACTTCGGTGATTCGATAGTTATATCCTTGTCCTTTGTATATGTCGGTATGACCTTTACCGGGACGGTTTTTGTAGAGGTTTTATCGACGAATACATTGATTGTAGATGGAAATATGTTTGTTACAGACATTCCGTTGGGCGCATTTATTACTATATCAAGTTCGTAATTTCCGGCTTTATCAATAGAAGACAGGTCGACATATGCGGAAAGCTCTGATGTCTTGAGCTTGTTGAGTTCGCTTTTTTTGCCGTATAACGTCATATCGCAGGTGAAGCCGTATCCGTTGAGCACGGAAAATCCGTAACTTTCAGTCAGTTGATTTTCGTTCTGTAAATCTATATTGATTCCCTTGAATTCTTTTTCAGATCCAGGACTATCAATGCTTATAACGTAAAACCATATGATAAACGCACCTAAAAGCGATAATAATCTGGGCCATATATTTTTATCCCTGAAGAATTCTCGGGGCGTTTTAATGGTTTTGATATCCATTTTTGCATTCATCCTTTCCATATTCGGAAGCGCGGCGGCTTTTATGTCGGTATTCGGGCTTAACGAAAAGCGCGGGAATAGCCGCGTAAATAATGATTGGCTTACTTTTTGCCGAAAAATCTTTTAATTGTGTCAATTGGTGTGTTGGCACGTTCTTCGGTTATCATAAGACTGTTCAAAGTATCCTTAAGGCTGTATCTGTCATAGCCTCTGACAAGCTTGCCATCGACAGCAGTGGAAATAAATCCGGTTTCCTCGCTGACTATGACGACCACCGCGTCGCTTGTCTCGCTTATACCAATGCCGGCACGATGCCGCGTTCCAAGATCCTTGACTATATCGGCATTCTGTGAAAGCGGAAGAAAACAGCCGCATGCGTGTACGCGCGAATCGCGTATTATCATGGCTCCGTCATGAAGCGGCGCCTTGTTGAAGAAAATATTTTTTATCAGGAAGCTGGAAACATCGGCATTGACTATTACACCGGTCTTGATTTCATCGCCCAGCTTTGTCCCGCGTTCCAGCACAATCAGCGCACCTGTTTTTGATTTTGACAGGTCGCTTGCGGCCAGGCATATTTCTTCAATAGCTTTCTGCTTTTCTCCGATATCTTTGGCTTCGCCTATTCGATTCAGGTTTTTTATGGAATTTCCACCCATTTTTTCAAGCATGCTTCGCAGCTCTGGCTGAAATATAATGATAACTGCGATCATTCCCACCTGCATTATATTCTGCAATATGAAATTCAACGCGTTCATGCCGAGCAGGTCGCTGCCAAGCAGAGCGAGCAAGAGAAACAATATGCCGATGGCGAGCTTTCCGGCGCGGCGTTCTCTTATGAAAATAAAAACATAATAAAGCAGCACCGACACTATTATAATGTCGATGATATCCGAGATCCTCATAGAGGATATTAAATTCCAAAAATATTCGGCTGCATCCTGTAAATTGCTCATTTTACGGCTGTCCTTTTCAGGGTCAATTATTATTATATAATATTATCATAATTTCATAACAATTTAAAGTGATTTTGTGAAAAACAGGATAGAAAATTTATTAATTTTGTGTGAATGCCGGTCTGCAAGAGAGAAAGAAAATATTTTACCGGTATGAAAATACCTAAACGCAGAGACTGGTGATTTTGAACTAAAAGCGCTATTATTGTTCGTAAATGCAATATATTTAAACCTATATTGACAAATAAGTAAATCTGCCTTATAATCCAATTTAATAAATATGTCCGTTAATCTCATAAATTAACACAAAAAATGAAGCATGGAGGATAAATTATGTCCGTTCTTGATATGTTTTCACTGAAAGGGAAGACTGCTGTGGTAACAGGAGGCAGCGGACTTTACGGCAGGCAGATCGTGCTTTCGCTCGCTCAGGCAGGAGCAAAGGTATACAATGCCTCGCGTAATATAACGAAAAACGAAGAATATGCCGCTTCGCTTCGTGAAAAAGGGCAAGACGTGCTTTCGGCGTCATTGGATCAAAGCAGCGAAGACAGCGCGAAACAGCTTCTTGACCGTATAGAAAAAGAATCCGGTACTCCGTCTGTGCTGGTGAACAATGCCGTTGCGCGTGCTATGAAATCGTGGAACTCACCCGTTTCTGCTTTTACTGAAAGCATGAGGATAAATGCCGACGGATTGTTTATAATGACACGCACTTTCGGCGAGGCGATGAAGAAAGACGGAGGCAGTATAATTAACATCGCATCATACATGGGACTGCTCGGACCTGATGACAGCATGTACCGCGGCACGGATGTCACGGGAGATGTTCCGGATTATTTCTTTCACAAAGGCGGGATGGTCAATTTCACCCGTTTTACCGCCTCTGTCCTCGGTCCGTACGGTATCAGGTGCAACGTAGTATGCCCGGGCGGTTATTATAACGGTCAGGATCCGCGCTTCACGGAAAAGTACTGTGACCGCACGTTTTTAAAGCGTATGGCAAATGATACAGACCTTATGGGTATTATGGTTTTTCTGGCTTCCGACGCGTCTTTGTATATAACCGGAGCGGTCATACCCGCGGACGGCGGATACAGCGCGAAGTGATCAGCAAGGAGATGGAAAAATATGATATTTCGTGATTTCCACGGCATGCCCGTGTCCGTTATGACTTTGGGGACGGTTCAACTCGGGCTTGACTATGGAATAAATAATCCCGCCGGTCGGCCGGATGCGGTCTCCGCTTCAAACATTCTTTCCGAGGCGCTTTCGGGCGGAGTGAATTCGCTTGATACCTCCGGTGATTACGGCACAAGCGAGGATATCATCGGAAAATTCCTGTCTTCACAAGCTACGGCTGCTTTTCCTCTTGTGACGACTAAATATGAAATCAATCCTGACGGCGATATTTCCGTTTACGGTGTGGAAAAGCAGCTGAATGATCAGCTTGAACGCTCTCTTTCACGCCTTGGGATGTCTTCTCTGCCGATGTTTTTATCTCATAACGATTCGGATGTGCTCATGTTTCGTGAAAAGCTGCGTCCGGCGATAAAAAGCCTGCTGAACACCGGATTGATACGCCATGCGGGAGCTTCGGTCGAGAGTATCGAGGCGGCGGAATCTCTTCTTGGAGACGAGTTGTTCGAATCCGTTCAGCTGCCTATTAACATGATGTCGTCGCGTGCCATAACGTCCGGTATATCAAAAAGGCTTTCTGAGGACAGAAAGGCCGTGTTCGTTCGAAGCGTTTATCTGCAGGGGCTGTTTTTCCGCGATCCGGAAACGCTTCCCGTGGGAATACTTGCCGGAGCGTGTCCTTACTTACAGGCGCTCAGGAATTTTTCTGAAAAGCATGGAATTTCCATAGCCCAGACGGCTTTTTCATATATAAGAGATATGGAAGGAGTGACGTCGCTTTTGCTCGGCGCAGAAAATCCGGCGCAGGTCAGGCAGAATATCGCGGTCTCAACCGGAACGGTGCTGACCGAATCGCAGCGGGCGGAAATAACAGAGATGTTTTCCTCCGTGCCGGCGATAATTGCGTCTCCGTGGCTTTGGTTCAGAAAAAAACAATAAAATACGCCGGAACAGGCATTCAGCATTTACCTGTCCCGGCGATTTATGTCTATTTTTATATCGAAATTATGCGGATATAAACCTTTTTAATAATTTATACGAAGGACTATAGACTTTATTTGAGTACTCTGCCGGCGCATTCAAGCCTGATTTTATGGTATTCGCTGTAATTGTCGGCGCCCGGCGTCAGGCTGTTGATGCAGACACCTCCGCCGGCTGATGAGGCATGAATGAACTGTCCGTTGCCGAGACACATACCGACATGCCCGGGAAAATACAGAAGATCGGCGGGTTTTACGATGTCGTATGGAATCTTTAAAGTATATTTTGTATCGACATTGGCGTCGCGCCATATAGTTATGCCGTTCAAATAATATGCCATAAAACAAAGTCCGGAGCAGTCGATGCCGGAGGTGCTTTTTCCGCCCCATCTGTAAGGTGTTCCGAGATATTCCTTTGCGGATGCGATTACGGCGTTGCGGATTTCAGAGGTACTGTCCGGAAAGTCGGAATATCCGTTTTTATAGTTGATTGGCATATCCGTGCTAAGATAGATCTTTTTCGCATATCCTTCTCTGTTGTTGGGAAGGAGAACACGATAATATTCTTCCGTTTCGCCGAAAAGCCCTACGCGGGCTCCCTTAGGCAAGGTGATATAAGCCGGATATCTATGATCCGGAATCGGAAGGACATCGCAGAAGCGGCCTCGAACAACGAGCTTTGGCAAAGCGGAATATTTTGCGTTTTCTTCACAAAAGGCGCATTTAAAAATGAATCCTTCGTATCCGTATTCTGTTTTAATATGAGCTACTGTGGCGTTGGTGTCCGAAATGACGTCTATTCGGTATCCCATGAGGATTTCGTCCGCAATGCGGCATGGTGCCCGGCCGTCCGGTGCCGTTTCATAAATTATCGCTGAGGCTTGTCTGATGATCATGTTGTTAAGGGTTCCTTTATTTGTCTGTCTCATGTTTTTTTGGGGGGCTTTTTGAATTTCAGAATTAAAAGCGCTTCAAGAACGGCGGTTACTCCGGCTATGGCGATTATAATCACCGCGGTTTTTGAGATCGGAGCGGTATTGTTGTTAATTTTGGTGTCGGTACCGGCCGTGCTTGGCACATTGTCGCTGTTTCCGGTTTCTGGCGATCCGGTCTCTTCCGGTTCATCCGGCTCGGCTTGTTGTTTTATAGGAGCGGGACCTCCAAGGTGGACAAGCGCGTATCCGTCGGCACCCGCAACTGCTCCGAAGGTCATGGTTTTACTGTCGGTCCCGGTTATAACGGAGTCGCATTTAACTGTTTTGCCATCCGCAAAAGCATATACCGCATATCCCGGAGAGGCCAGGTATCCGTCTGGAATTCTGAGAGCGTAAGATGAAAAAGGGAAATCGATTTTGTTTTTCGAGGTGTCAAGAGCAGTATATTTGTAGTATGCGACCGTTTCGGCTTCTTCGGCGGAAAAGCCGGCGGGCAGATCGGCACTCATGTATTTTAAAACGCCGTTGAAGGAATAGGGTAAAAGCTCGTCGGAAATGCCGTCCTTGAAATAATAATCAAGCAAAAAAACGTTGTCCGCATCGGAGGATAATGCCGGCATTTTCTGAGAGTCTCCGGCGTAAAAGATATTTGTTTTTCCTTTTATAACGGCGCCGGAATACGGTGTGACAGTTGAAATATACCCGCCGCTTATTATGATATTTGTGTCACCCGAGAAATTTGTTGACTGGCCGCCCAGATAAACCGTATTGATCTGCGCCTCTCCGGAAATATCTACGGAAAGATTGTTTGTCACGGTCCCGAGCCCCAGCCATAAATAATTTACTACGGCATTTCCGCCTAAGAAAACACATGTCGGCTTGTCAACAGTAGGAGTGAATATATGGTTGAAAGAGCCGCCTGAAAATTTGAATGTTCCGCTTCCGTAAATATAAACGTCGTTTGATGTCGAAGTAGCAGCGGTGTCTGTAAAGCAAAGAAAAGAGCTTGAGTTATATATAAGTCTGCCATTCGAATAGGTTATGTTGATGTCTGAAAATGTGAACGGACAGGAAAACTCAATATTTCCCTGATAACTGCCGTGATCCTGTCCTTCTCCGTATGAATTGGCGAAAATGAGCGCAGAATCGCCGTTGAGCCCGCATAAAGTGATCATATTTGTACACTTTGAAGTAAGAGCCACCGAATACCTTTTTGAATCAACGGTATTCGTGATCTTGCCGTCTTCGCTGTCCATCAAAGTGAGACTGTCCGTAATCACTATGTAGCCGCCGGAATTATCTGCCGTACGAACTTCATCGGAAAGCGCCTTGAACGCGCACGGAAGCGTTTTGAACGGATCATCTTTCGTGCCTTTGCCGGAGTCGTTTCCGGAATCGGAAATATAGACGATGCCGCCCTTACCGGCGTCATAGCTGCGATCCTCGGCGGAGGCGGTAATAATAAACGAGCCGAGCATATTAACTGCGACAAAGACGGCCAATAAAATAGTAAAAGATTTTTTCATGCCTGTTTTGTCCGTTCTCCTTAATTAATAATTATTAAAGCGTCAATTAAATAATATTGTTTCATAAGAGAGAAAAGCTCATATACCGGAGTCTTTTCTCATTCTAAGCGGTAATTATTTTATTGCCGGGTTAATAAACACATATCCACATTTAGTTTATCAGTTTTATATAAAAAAGTCAATGCTTTTCTTGACAAATACCTTACTATGATATATCATTTACCGTGTTTATAATAATATACGGTTGAATACCGGCGAGCAAAAAAGAAGGATTTAAAATGAAATCAGAGACCGTTTTATCTGCGGAGCATTTAATAGAAGTGGCGGAGAGTTCGCTTACATCCGATTTTGAAAGGGAAAGCAAGACAGCGTTTTTGTGTCAGAAACGCGTTATGAAAGCGTTTTCCGACAGACGCGTCAGCGCGGAATGCTTTAATGCTACAAGCGGGTACGGATACAACGACAAGGGCAGAGAGGTATGCGACGCGGTGTTTGCGGATGCGCTGGAGGCGGAATCGGCGTTTGTACGGCATTCAATAGTATCCGGTACGCATGCGCTCACAATTGCTCTTTTCGGGCTGCTCCGTCCGGGAGAAACGCTTTTGGCGGTGACCGGCAAACCGTATGATACGCTTGACGAAGTCATCGGGCTGCGCGGAAACGGAATGGGGTCGCTTAAGGATTTCGGAGTAAAATACAGAGAAATAACAACCGGTGCCGACGGGTCGATAGATATAGACAGTCTTGTCGGGATTTTAAAAAGCGATAAGACCGTCAAAGCTGTATATATGCAGCTCAGCCGCGGATACGGCACCCGCCCGACGCTTTCTTCGTCGTCGGTTAAAGCAGTAGCCGATGCGGTAAAATCGCGGTCGGATGCTTTCATAATAGTCGATAACTGCTACGGGGAATTCTGCGAGGACCACGAGCCTTGTTATTACGGCGCGGATGTTTCCGTAGGGTCGTTGATTAAAAATCCCGGCGGCGGCATCGCCGAATCCGGAGGATATATTGCCGGAACGAAAAAGGCGGTCGAGCTGTGTTCATACCGCCTTACTTCACCCGGCATAGGACTTGAATGCGGAGCCACTTTAGGGCAGACAAAAAGTATAATAAAGGGATTGTTTTACGCGCCGCACACTGTGCTTCAGGCGAAAAAATGCGCCATGCTGGCGGCAGCTGTTTTTTCGGATATGGGATACGAGGTTGATCCGCTTCCGCACGCGCCGCGGTATGATATAATAGAGGCCATACGCTTTAAAGAGAGGGAACCGCTCATCGCGTTCTGCGAAGGAATACAGGCCGGATCTCCCGTCGACTCGTTTGTGACGCCGGTTCCCTGGGCTATGCCCGGATATGCGGACGAGGTCATCATGGCGGCCGGCGCGTTTACTCAGGGCTCGTCGATCGAGTTGTCCGCCGACGCTCCGCTCAGAGAGCCGTATATAGCATATCTTCAGGGCGGTCTTACCTACGAAAGCGCAAAAATAGGTATTCTGCATGCCGTAAACAAGCTGCTCGAAGCCGGACACGCAGTTATTAAATATAAAATTTAACAAGGAGCGGGTAAATGAAGATAACCGATAAAACATTAAGGTTCGCAATACCCCTTACTAAGGATCCGTATGTAAACACGATGCTTTATCCTGCCGGAAAAGAAAAAGATACGGGACTTGACAGGTATTTTATCTCATCCTGGAACGCCAACGTCGGATCGACAGGACTGCTGTTCAACGAAAACGGAGATGCCCGTGAATTCAGATTCCGCCGCGATGCCACGAGCTCGCTGGCGCAATGCGGTTTTTACAGCGCCTGTTACGCCGGAAATGATATTATGTGGCTTGCGGGAGATCTTGCTCAAATTTACAGGCTCGAACTGGACACCGGAAAGCTCACCGGCTTTATGACCGGCGCGCCGAGCAATCTGGTTTTTGCCGGTATGGTATATGACGAATTGACCGGAAAGTTATTTTTCTCTGCTTATTGTCCACCCCGCGAGGTGAGCGTGTCGTTTGACACAAGGACTGGAAAAACGGCGAAAATATATGACGGTGTTTTTGAGGCGACGACCTCACGCGGAAGCTTTCCCAACGGAGACGGCACTTATTCTATAGATTACACGATGGCCGGCCTCGGTAAAACAACACTCGGCATATGGGATCCGAAAAACGAAACCTTCCTTTCCGGAATAAAGACAGAGGGCGGCTTTTTATACGGCTCTCCGGTTCGCGACGCTAGGGGCAGGATATTAAATTCGGTGTCAGGCTGGTATGATCCGAAAACCGGAGCATTTACCAAAGAAAACATGCCGGATAAGTCGGCTTATTGGTTTGAACGCAGAGAAAACGAGATGTTCGGCGCGTATGGCTGTGGGAAAAACGATAAAACATATATTTGCAGCTATTCCTTAGAAACCAAAGAAATTAACGAGCTGTGTTCTTTTGAAGACGGAATACCGGCAGGAATAAGAATGACTGGCGCAGGCGATTTCATCGCGGTCACAAGATACGGCGATTTTTATAAATTTGCTTGCTCTGGAGAGCTTATTAAAGCCACCGGACCGCACGGCATGTCATTGGGTACGGTGGACTGCCTGTTTCGCTCGTCGTCGGGTATTATCGTCGGCACACCGTTTATTACGCAGCGTTTTTGGACATACGATCCCGAAACGAAAACCGGCAAAGACGCCGGACGCGCCGCGCCCGGCGGCGGGGAAGTGCTACAGGTAGATGAGATCAAAGAAAAAATATATATGGCAAGCTATACACAGGGAATTTTAACCGAATATGATCCCAAGCTCCCGGGAATGTTCCCGGAAAATCCGCGCATAGCCGCGCGTCCGGCTCATTCGATGCGCCCGGTATGTCATACGACGGGAAAAGATCGCTTTTACTGGTCTTCAAACCATGAATACGGTCATGCGGGATGTGAAATATCTTCATACGATGCCAATATGGGATGTCTTGTCACAAATGACGATCCTATAAAGGGCCAGCATTTTTATTCTTTGTTTTACAATAAGAAGCACGATGTTTTAATTGGTTCTTCTTATTATCATACCGACTGCGGAATCGCAAAACCGCTTTCCGACAGATGTTTTATCGCTCTTTTTGACGCGGATACGCTCGGGCTTATCAAATCCATTGAGCTTCCGGAAGGAGTTTCAAGCGCGCCGATACTCGGTCAATGCGAATCAGATGACGAGTATCTTGTCATGGAGTATTATTCTTCCGGAAATATTTGCTCACGCATATTGACTTTTTCACAGAAAGATTTTTCGCTTTCCGAGCCCGTGGAAGAATCCGATGTACGCGGAATCGTCAAATATACGGGAAAACCGGGCTGGTTCTGTTCGCTCTGCGGCGGGAAAGCGGAGCTGTGGAGATATGACCAAAAGGTCTGCGGCCGGATGGAGATCGCATCGAATCCGGGCTTTACCGGGATTTTCACATCTCCGGGCTGCGTTGTCTGCGTGACGAAGGAAGAAGCGTTTTTGTTTGAGCTTGAATAAAAAACGAGAGCCGATCCGGTTAAAGGATTGGCTCTTTAGCGTATATGACATGTGTATGCTTTAATAGCACTCTGTACAGTTGAAAAAAGCAATGCGAATTGCCGGCTTGATGAACGAGAATAACGAAAAGGGAAATATATTCAGATCGCGAGCAATTTGTATACAAAACATCAAGATATTTTTTGGTATTAATGTATAATAACATCATAATACATGTATTTAATAAATTCAAACGGTGAAGATATGCGTAATTTCTATGTTTTGGCGGCAGTACTTGAATATATCGAAGAAAATATCTGCGAAGACTTTACACTGCAAATGGTTGCGGATCACTGCGCTGTATCATTATCAGGACTTCATAAGCTGTTTGGCTATGCGTTCGGTTATTCTATTAAAGACTATATTGCCAAAAGGCGACACAGCCTTGCGTGCAGTGATTTAATCAACAGTAAATTGAGTGTATTGGAAATCGCCGTTAAATACCGGTATAATTCACAGGAAGTATTCGTCCGGGCATTTACGCGATTGCGAGGAATAACGCCCTCGGCATATAGAAATAATCCGTATCTTTCTAATTTGTTCCCAAAAATAGAATTAAATAATGGAGGCAACGATATGAGAAAGGTTGATATCTCAGATATGTATGATGAGATAAAGAAACTGCGCGGCAGCTATGTTTTATGCAGTGACATTGTTCATTTCAAGCAAATAAATGACAACTTTGGATTTTCCGTGGGCGATATTGTGCTTGCAAAAACTGCACAAAGGATTGATAGCTGTATTGATGACAATATGATTTTCTTTAGAATTGGCAGAGATGAATTTGCCGTTCTGACAGGTTTCACCGATGAAGGAAAAGCAATTGAGCTTGCCAAAAGAATTACCGATCTGAATAGTCATGAACTCGAAATCAACGAACATAAAGTCTTGTTAAATCTGCGTGTTGGTGTTACAAAAATTCCAGACCAAGGATTAAGTTATTCTGAAATTCTAAACTCCATGTTGGATTCAATAGAAAAAGCGAGATCAGAAAAAGCGAGTTATTGCGTTTCATATTAAATTTATACGCAGCTTCTTTAAAAGAAGCTTGTAAGTTTTTTTAAAAATCAGAACCGTATGCACTACTCATTGTAGGCTTCGGTTCTGATTTTGTTGTTTATATAATGCATATTAATAATAAGTTGATAATATATATACAAAATGTTCATATTATGAGAATAATATATAAATATACAAATAAATAACGAAAGAAAATCAAAAATATGTCAATTCGTGCATATTAAATGTTTATGAAAATTCAAATACTGAGCTTATCAATATGCATTTCACTGTTGTTTTTTTCTTCATGCGATTATAAAAATCCATCTCAAAGCACGACGGAAACAAACGGCACAGCAGAAACCGTAAATTACACAGAATCGGATAAAATTACAACAACGGCAAACGATACAACACAATCGCCGTTGCCGCTTTCCGTTTCAAAATGGGAAAAGGTACGCGAAGAGATATATAACACAGTTGGCCGTACGATTATGATGGGCGACGGCTGGTTGATTACAAAACCAGTGGAAGGTGATTTTTCAGGCGTAATGACAGTTTCCATAAATTATGAGGATAAAAAGTATTCTGCAGTCTGTGATCCGGAGGATGATCCCCGGCCGGGGATTAAAATTTATCAAGATAGAATAGAGCTTGATTTTACCGGAGTGACGGATAACGCACCCGATGACTGCGTGTCGATTGAGAATGGGAAAAAGCTCTGTTCTCCCGACGAAAAGCGTATGCGTGTGAATACCGTAATGTCATATGAAGCCGATGGACAGCGCATACCGTTCGATTATGTTTCAAAATCCGGAGACGAATCTTCGCCTGTTTATATATTCTGGTACGAGGATAATCTGTCCTTTATCGAAAAAATAAAAATCCGATACGGCGGAAACATCGTGCCGCTCTGCGCGCCCTCGTATGTTGAAAGATACGGAGAAAATTCGTTCGCGGATATGCTCGACAGAGCGACAGTTCCCGCGCAAATCGGTATATTGAATAAATACGGATCGGCAACCAATGCGTTTTCAGGAAATATTCATATTTATGCTGAGAGAAGAAGCGGGAGAAGCGATCTTTCATTTGAAATAAAGAAAAAAGAAACAGACGGAAAGGGATGGCCCGGAATAACTCTTTACAGCGACCGGATAGAAATCGATTTGACAGGTATCGGTTATGACGCTCTTCAAAGACAACCATCTCCATTTAAAAAGCTTGACGCCTGTCTTACGTTTAGGTATGATTCGGAATTTGAATCGATTTACGAATTTGACTTTTGCTCTGAAATGCTTAAAAATTGTATTAAGCTGAAGTTAAACGGAACCGAAATGAAGCTTTCATATTCCTTATGTCAGCCAATGAATAGCTCGGTAGTATATAGAGTATTCTTCGAAAAGAATGTTTCCGTCAGTTCTGTGATGGATATCGAGATATTTACCGGCGATTATATTACAGATTAAAATTATCCAAGCATTGCATACTTTTGAAATATACTAATCAATATCATATAAAACAGAATTGATTTACAGAAGCCTTTCGGAAAGAGTGTTGGAATTATCTCCACACATATTTAATTGTTTATGAAAATCCAAATACTGAGCTTATCAATATGTATTTCACTGTTGCTTTTATCTTCATGCGGTTATAAAAATCCATCTCAAAGCACGACGGAAACAAACGGCACAGCAGAAACAGTAAATTATACAGAACCGGATAAAATTATAACAACGACAAACGATACAACACAATCGCCGTTGCCGCTTTCCGTTTCAAAATGGGAAAAGGTACGCGAAGAGATATATAAAACGGTTGGCCGCACGGTCTTTCCCGATCTCCTCTATTCACCTGCTTTTATAGTATTAAAGCCGTCTGCGGGTAATTTTTCAGGTGTAATGACCGTTTCCATTAATTATGAAGATAAAACATATTTTGCAGTCTGTAATCCGGATGACGCTCCCCGGCCGGGAATGAAAATATATAAAAATAGAATAGAGCTTGATTTTACCGGAGTGACGGATAACGCACCCGATGACTGCGTGTCGTTTGAGAATGGGAAAAAGCTCTGTTCTCCCGACGAAAAGCGCATGTGTGTGAATACCGTAATGTCGTATGAAGCCGACGGACAGCGCATACCATTCGATTATGTTTCGAAATCCGGAGACGAATCTTCGCCTGTTTATATATTTTGGTACGAGGATAATCAGCATACAATAGGCGAGAAAATTGAAATTCGATATGGCGGAAACATCGTGCCGCTCTGCGCTCCCACGTATTCCGAAAGATACGGGCAGGATTCGTTCGCAGATAAGCTCGACAGAGCGATAGTTCCCGTGCAAATCGGTATATTGAATAAATCCGGTTCGACGAAAGCGACCGACACATTTACAGGAAATCTTCATATTTACGCTGAAAGAAGAAGCGGGAGGGGCGATCTTTCATTTATTATAAAGAAAAAAGAAACAGACAGTAAGGGACTGCCCGGAATAACTCTTTGCAGCGACCGGATAGAAATTGATTTATCGGATGTCGGTTATGACTCCTTTGTGAGACAGCCTGCACCTTATAAACAGCTTGAATCCTGCCTTGCTTATAAATATACATGGGAATTCACGTCGATTGATTTGATAAACCACAGTTCAGAAGCTTTGAAAACCTGTATAAAGCTAAAGTTTAACGGAACTGAAATTAAACTGTCATACGCAACTACCGATCCGTTGAGCGGACGTTACCGCGTATTCTTCGAAAAGAATGTTTCCGTAAGCTCTGTGATGGATATCGAGATATTTACCGGCGATTATATTACAGATTAAAATTAACCAAGTATTGCATACCTGCGAATTTAACCTATTCAATATCATATAAAATCAGAACCGTATGCGTGCTTATTGCAGGCTTCGGTTCTGATTCTATTAACGCTGTTATATTATGGCTCTTTCGTTTGCTGGGTTAAGATTTATATCAATATCCTTTTAAACAGTTCGGCGCAAAGCACGACACAGGCGATACCGCGTAGTGTGTTGTGAGAAAGACCGCCGCCTGTCTTCTCTGAGGAGTCTGGCCTATATGCCCATGTATTTTCAAGCCTTACAAGAATGGTCTGTTTAGAGAATGATTGCGTGATTTTATTCTTCGCCGCACTGAACAAAAACATTACCGCTTCCGCTTGATTCTGAGCTCATGAAAAAGCTGTAATATACGTTTTTATCGCTAAAAGACTTGAATTGCATAATCATTGACCAGACGGGATTAATCACCGCCTTTATATTTCTGGTATATTCATATTCCAAATACAGGTTATTACCCTTCAGCTCTGCTTTAAATGTCGGATTCGTTAAAGCCGTTATATTCTTGCCGTTTTGTGTGTTTAAAGGAAAATTATATGACACAACCAATTTTCCGTCGGTGACCTCAAGCGATTTCGGATTGTTCAAGAACATCCTATACCTGCTTGAAGAGCTGTCGTAGTTATCAATGTTATCAATGATGTTGTCATTGGTGATGATATTTATAATACTGCCTTTTTTCAAATGTGAAATATCAATGGTTATTTCTTTTGATGTATACAAATATTCAGAGTTCTCACTTCCGGTGTTGCCATTATATTCATTTTTGGCAGAATCAGAGATCGGCAGTATACCGATAAAAAGACTGAAGAGAACGACTATCAAAAGGCCTGTCACCGAAAAGATTAATATCAGTTGTTTTGAATTTTTATTCGATTTATAATAGACAGTATTGTAGTTTATCACGAATGACAAAGCATTAATTATTATAAACAATACAATCCCTTTTAAAAAGAATACCGCTATGCTTTTTTCGGAGAATAAAAATCCGAATATATTACTGAAAGCTTTTATGGACCATGTTAAGTTTATGATCAATGCAGTACCGACGGCGATAAAAAAAATAATCGCGTAAATCCTGAATTTTCTTATCAAAGCACCTATGAGGTTGAAAACGGAGACAAAAATCAGGCCATAAACAATGAAAGCAAAAAAGCCGGTTAAAACAAAGGCGATATTGAAATCGAGAAGAAAAACAATCGGAACAAAAAGCGCGGATATTATTTTCAATATACCTAATTGTATTAAATATACGGTAAGAGAACACAGCGCAAGCACAAGCACAACAAGATAGCTGTAAATTTGCGTCGATAAAAACCTGCTTGTGTTTGATTGAGGAAAAACAGAAAGGTAATCGTTATTTGTCCGATATAAAATATTCAATATAATGAACGCAATGATGGTTGCTATAAAAAAGCTTACTGAAAAATCCTGACATCTGATAATATTCGGAGCGTCCGTGTTTTTAAAAATCATAACAACAGCAGGAATCAAATTGCTTAAAAGCATAAATGCAGAGATTAGCAGGAAAGCTATAAAGGCTTTTTTTGCATTGAGGGTTTTTACCTTAACAAGCTTCATTGTGTTTTTGACATCATCTTTTACCACAAACATTTAAGAGCCTCCTCCTTGTTTTGCTTGGTCAAATATACATATAAATCTTCCGCATGAACAGGAGAAATATCAAGTCCGGCATTTAACACATCAGTTTTTACCGTTTCGGAAAGCGGTTCATATACAACGGCGAAGCTTTGCATAGGGCTGTTTTGCAGGGCTATGATCTTTTTACCCGCGATGTATTTTTGAATTTTTGTCCAGTCGCCGTCTATGCGATATGCGCTGTTCCTCATAATATCAATATTGCTGTGCAGCAGTTTTTCCCCGTTTTCAATTAGTAAAATATCTGATAAAACGCCTTCAAGCTCGCTTAACAAATGGCTTGAAATAATAAATGTTCTCGGATTTTCGGCATATTCACGCAGTAAAATATCATAAGCGGCTTTACGGACTGTTATATCCATTCCAAGCACAGGCTCGTCAAACATAGTAAGCTTGCATCTGCAGGACAGAGCAGCAAGGAAATTGAAAATACTTGCCATGCCCTGTGAAAGAGCTTTATACTTCATTTTTCCGTTAAGCTCAAAGAATTTCAGTAATTTATTTGCAAAATCGAGGTCAAAAGCAGGGAACATAATATCATAATTTTCAAGTATAACCTTGAGGGTCAGATCCTTCTGATATGAAAAATTATGATATGTATAAACAAGGTTTTCCAATACCCTTATATTGTCTGCCGGATTTTCTCCAAATACCAAGGCTGTACCGCTTGTTTTATCAAGCTGACCGGAAAGAATTTTCATCAAGGTCGTTTTCCCGCTTCCGTTGCGGCCGATAAGTCCTGTTATGCTGTTTTCTTCTATTGATAGACTGAGGTTGTTTAGCGCTGTTTTCTTGTCATATTGTTTCTTGAGATTTTCGCACTTAACTAACGCGTTATTCATTTTTTTCGCCCCTTTCCGTATAGTGAGTTTCGATCAGCTTAAATAATTCTGCTTTTGAAAAGTTCAGCTTGTCGGCTTCATTAATCAAGCCCTCAATTAAACGCGAGAGATTATTCTTTATTTTGTCATTCAATATTAAATCTTTTGCGCCTTTTGCAACCACCATTGACAGCCCACGCTGTTTATCCAAAACACCTTTTTGCACCAATAAATATATTCCTTTTGCTGCTGTCGCCGGATTGACGCCGATTTCTTTTGATATAACAAGCTGCGAATAGCAATTATCGCCCTCCTTAAGTTTGTCCATGAGAATGTCGTCCTCAATAGCTTGGGCAATTTGTAAATATACAGGTATTATGCTGTCAAAGTTGATTTTCAAGTTATCACCTCGCATCACTACATTACTAATGTAGTGTAGTATATCACGCGTGCTCATATATGTCAAGATGTTTTATATATTTTTATAAAAAAGGAGCCGTAACAAAACATAATGTTTTGTTACGGCTTAATTGTTTTTCGGGTTATGGAATTATTTCAAATATTCTTCTCTGAAGAGAAGCTCGGCGCAGAGCACGGCTCCGCCGGCGGCGCCGCGCAGAGTGTTGTGAGAAAGGCCGATAAATTTGTAATCGAAAACGCTGTCTTCTCTGAGGCGTCCGGCTGATATGCCCATACCGTTTTCGAGTCCGCGGTCAAGCGCGGTCTGAGGACGGTTGTCTTCTTCGAAGTATTTGATGAATTGCTTGGGCGCGCTGGGCAGTTCAAGTTTTTGGGGCAGACCGGAATAGCTTTCCCAAGCTGCGATAATCTGTTCTTTGGATGGCTTTTTATCAAAGCTGACGAAAACGGCGGCGAGATGTCCGTCAGAAGCCGGAACGCGTATGCACTGCGCGGTGATGGACGGACAGGAAACCGGAACGATAACGCCGTTCTCTATTCTGCCCCATACCTTCATCGGTTCGCGTTCGCTCTTTTCTTCTTCGCCTCCGATATACGGGATTACGTTGTCGATTATTTCAGGCCAGTCGGCAAAGGTCTTCCCGGCTCCGGAAATAGCCTGATATGTGGTGACAGCGACCTTATTCGGCGCAAACGGCAGAAGCGCGCTGAGCATCGGCACATAGCTTTGTATGGAGCAGTTCGGCTTTACACAGATAAAGCCGTATTTTGTGCCTAGACGTCTGCGCTGATCGTCGATGACTTTTATATGCTCTGAATTTATTTCCGGAATGAGCATCGGGACATCCGGTGTCCATCTGTTTGCAGAGTTGTTTGAAATGACCGGTATCTCGGCCTTCGCGTATGCGTTTTCAAGCGCAATGAGCTCGTCTTTTTTCATATCGACGGCGCAGAAAACGAAATTAACTCCGTTTTTCGCTTCATTGATGTTTGCCGCGTCGTGAACAATCATACCTTTGACCGATTCAGGCATCGGTTCGGAGAGCTTCCATCTGGTTCCGACGGCTTCCTCGTATGTTTTTCCCGCGCTGTTTTTGCTCGCGGCAAGGTACATTAAATTAAAATACGGATGATCCATGAGCAAAGTAATAAATCTCTGCCCGACCATTCCTGTGGCGCCGATGACGCCGACGTTCAGTTTTTTCATTGGATTCAGCTTCTCCTTTCGATAAATCAATTATCTTAACATATTTGAATAAATATTGGGGCTCGGAACTGGTATGTCCATTGCTCCGCAGGACTTGCGGTAAAAATCGATGGGACCCGCGCCGCCGATAATGGCGTATCCGTACCCTTCGTTTTTAAGCGCTTCGAGACATTTGTATAAAAGCGCGGTGCCTACGCCTTTTCCGCGGTATTCGGGATCGACTCCGGTCGGGCCGAAATATCCTTTGGCTGTGGCATCATAGCACGCGAAGCCGATGATATCTTTTCCGTCGGCGGCGGCGACAAATACGGAAGAGGGATGGCGGGTGAAGGAGGCCTGACATTCGCTGGCCCAGCCTTCGCCGAATTTTTCTTCGATCCAGCGGCATATCATACGCATATTCGGGGTCATGCCGCGCTTGATTATTATATTATCCTCAGCAATGAGTTTTTCAATCAAAGCTTCATGAGAAGGCATATTGTAAAGGTTTACGAGCATATCCGGCATAAAAATCCACCGCCTGTAAAATGTTATTTAGTTTGTTATAATAATTAAAAATATAATGCTGATACATTATATTAAACGAAAACCAATTTCAAAATATGCCGAAGGCATAAATCGAAATTGGTAAACATCCGTTTTTCACTGTGCGAACCAAGCTGCATCCGGTCGTACCGCGCACGTCATAAATGAAGACTGTGCGTGAATAACGGTAACGACAAGGATGACGAATCCGGCATTAATAAAAAACGTAAAATCAAGATTTATTTGTATTTACGCTTTCTTGCCGCTTCCTGTTTCTTCTTGCGCTTCACGCTCGGCTTTTCATAGCATTCACGTTTGCGAAGTTCCGCGAGGACCCCGCTTCTTGCGCACTGTCTTTTGAATCTGCGAAGAGCGCTGTCCAAGGACTCGTTTTCCTTGACTCTGACTTCTGCCATTGCTGTTTCCCTCCCTCCGCACGAGCAAAGAGATTTTATCCAAAGGATAAATACCTTTATAGGCTTATATTCGGATAACTACAGTAAATTATACAACATTCAGAATGTCTGTGTCAATAGAAAATCATAAAAAAGTTATTCTGACGAGTATTATTTTTTGTTTTTCTTCTTTTTTACGGCAATGAAGCATCCTAAGGTTATCGCAACCACAGCGAAGCCGGCGATGATCCCTATAACGAGCGGTGTTAATCCGCCTTTGTCATTATTTCCGGGCTCGTCCGAATTTTCATTGCCGCCTTCCGGAGAGGCGAAGGTAAAGTCAATATAGCTCTTGCCCTTAGGTACGGAAAGCGTCAGATATCCGTCTTCTCCGATATTAAGCGACACTTTTTCACCCGCGACCGACACGCCGGTTATTGCGCCGTTTCTGTATTTCTCAGGTATGAGGATTTTTACATCGCAGGCGGAATCGGAATCGATCACGCTGCCGGAATTTGTTTCAAAGGTGACCGCAACGCTCGCGGAAGAAGCGGCCTCAATCAGGCTGGCGCCGTTATAGACAAGCTTTGTTCCGCTCGTAAGCGTATAACCGCGTGTCGGAGCGGCGTCTGTGCCTGACAGACCGTATACCGCTGCAAAGCTTCCATCGGAAGTTAATCCCGCGGTGTCGATCTCAGCTCCTTTTGAAAAGAGAAGAAGATCCTCTTCTCCGTAAGCGCCGCCGTATCTGACTTTCATTCCTCTGACGCTGTCAGTGTCGATATTCTCAGAGACCACCGTAAATGCGGAATCGCTGTCGGTTGCCGTGAGCTTTATGGACGCGGCGCCAATATTGAACGATTCGAGATTCTCGACAGAACCCTTGGATACGAATTTAATAGTTGTGTCTCCGCCCTGGAGCAATACGTTATCAAGCTTTATCTTTTCCGTATCGAGATAATCGTCGACATACATGTCCTTTTCGCAAATAAGCGTGTCGCCGATATAGCATTCAAACGAACCGTATGATCTGGCTTTCGCCATTTCCAGAACGATGTTATACGTTCCCGTCAGCGGCACGTTAAACGGAACGCTTAAATAATCGCCCGCCGCCTTTGGCTTGAAGAAGAGCATTTTCTGAGATATTGCGTTTGCGGCCGAGCATGTGGAATCTGGATTGGAAAGCGTTATGCTGTCGATGAGCGCTCCGAGATTCTGCGTCTGATTGCCCGAGGCGATCACAGAGATGAGAGCGAGATAATCGGAGGAATTTGATTTGATATCGTTCGTGACATCGACGAGCAGGCCGCAGTCTCCGGGATAGCTGAACCACTTGATTTTGAGCTGGTCATCGGAGGCAAAGGCGACGCGCATTTTTGACGCATCATATTCACAGACGAACCAGTCAGCATCTATGACATCTCCGCGCTTTGAGGTCTGGCCCAGAATTTTTGTATATACCGCGTTCGAAACGTTGAGGCGCCAATTATATGTGTGTTCGACCGAAGCTGAAATGTCATCCTTTATTACGTAATAGGGAAAATCAGGGTGGTTTACCATAATGAAGGATCTGTCAAATTTATCAAGCTTCGGGCTGCGGTATGCTCCGGATGCCTTGCCTATAAGATATCCGAAGTAAGAGCTTGTCAGACGTTCGGAAATAGTTGAGCTGCCGAGCACATTCTGAGGCTTGCCGTCCACATAAATTGTGCTGTGACCGTTATAAAGCGTGTAATCTCGGTTGTTTCCGGGAGAATAATCCTCATATCCGGGATCGGACGCGAGCCAGACACCGGCGCGCGCTATGACAAAGCTGTTGTTGTCAAAGTGATTATGACCGAGATTCGAGGTGCTTGAGGTGAATACAAGCGTTGTGTCTCCGGAGCTCCATCCGGTGCGCATGCTGCCCCATCCGACTTGTTTTACATAAGTCGCCTGCAGGCTTTGATCAGGATATTCTACATAAAGGTCTTTGAGACCGTATATGAGTCCTTCCAGGGAATTGGGGAAATTTTTGGATCTCTGCAGAAAATATCCCGCAAGTCCGTTTTTACACACCTTATTGGCGACCGAAGCGGTCACAAAGAAACCGGGTGTCAGCGATCCGTCCGAAATGACGGCGCACAGACCGCTTGTGTTTTCACCGCCCGTCACCATCCATTTGAACAGCACATCTGAAATATATTTATGCTCCACCAGCGTCCTGTCGCCCACCGCGCGCGCTATCTGGTCGGCGGCGGTCATAAGGTATTCCATTGAGAGCGTGGTATACATATTGCCCTCATGAGTACCTGAATTGAGACGGCGGTCGAGATACCATTTAAAATACTCGAGAGCTTTTGCTATGGCGGTGTCTGCCTCCGGGTATTCGCCGAGCAGAGTGCATCCCGCGGTGGCAAGAGCGGCGGTTATGACAACCTGAATGTTGTGGTCGGTTGAAAGATTCCATGCCTTCAGGTGCTGCTTGAGAGCGCGCTCGTATATTGCCGTTTTTATTTTGTCCTTTTCAGCGTCCGTCATATAATCGTATAACATATCGTACGCCGTGCAGACGCCCGTGGTTATATATCCGCTGTCAAGACAGGCGATCCCGTTGCCGTAGGTCGGATCCGACCAGCTTGTCCATTCAGAGAGCCAAAGGCACATATCAGTTGCCTTGCGCGCATATTTTTCGTCGTCCGTGAGCAAATAAGCCATCGCGAGGTATTGCAGACGGGCGTTGATCGCTGTGCCCAGCGCGGTCCAGTAGGGATATTGTTCGGAAGCAAGATATGTCGGCGGATTTGCGAGCTTTCCGGGCATTATCAGCGGATATTGGTATGTAACAGTATAATTGCCGTAATAATTACAGGTAAAGGAATTTTCGGCAAGGTAAACGTCCGCGGTTGAAATGACTCCGGAAGCCACCGTTTTCGGGCTTGTGCCAGCGTAGTTGGGCGTTGTGTCGTCCTTGAGAGCTTTTATGGATGGAAGATTGTCCTTTGTAAAGAACAATCTTGGATACCCGCTCACGAGATGGTCATATTTTTCAGAACCCACTTCGTTATAATCCTTTCCAATTTTGACTCTGATATTGTCAAAATACGCTGTTCCGGCGTTGGCGGTGGTTTGATATAGAAGGATCGTCATTGTCTGCGCCTTTTCCGGCGCCACCGCGTTTAACGTCGCGGTTGTCCATTCGTTTGAATTGAATGTGAATATGTCGTTTACCGGAAGGCGTGTGGAAGCGTTCCAGAATTCAACATACATCTGACAATCTCCTTCGGTGAGCATTGCATCGGCTTCAACGGAATACATTATACCTGGCGTGACGGGAATATTCACGCTGCGGTATCCAGGTGCGGTATTGTTGTCTTTATCTTCCTGATAAAGACACTTCTTTCCGTCGCTGGCGGCGGTATCGATAACATATCCGTTTCCGCTGTAAAGCGTCCATCCGTTCTTCGGCGCTTTTCCGACTTCTTCATCCTCAAAAGAGGAGAAAAATAAATATCCGCTGTCTTCGTTTTCATTACCGCCTTCCGCTGCCGCGGGGATGAAAATGCAGAACAGCATACATGCAGCCAGAAGGGCCGCCATGATTCTTTTCATGATTCCTCCGTCATATATTAAATTTGCATATCAAGACATTCAGTAATTATATCCTAAACAGAGTAAAAAAACAATATTTTGCGGATAAAAATTATTAAATTGCAACATTTAGGGCAGGTATATTATTATTAACTCGGCATTTAAATAATTACCGCTAAAAGAGAGAAAAGGCTCTGGTATATGGGCTTTTTCTTTTGTAAAACTAGGATTGTTTAATGTCTGCCGAACAATTATTAAACATATACGACAGTAATGGAAAGCATGAGAAGCAATAATTGCGCAGAAGGAAATCAATGGATACTGAAGGCCGTGGCTGTTTATTCAACATTTAGTTGCCGTCTTAATAATATTAATGTTGAAAATTCTGATTCAATATGTTAATATTATGGCAACAATATAATTGTAAATGAGGAATTTCATATGAAAAGGCTTGCCGCTGTAGTTCTTATTGTGCTGTTCGTTCTCGGTACATCGGCGCAGGCAACCGATGTTGTAAAAAATAAAGAACGGATTGAATACCTTTTTTATTCATCCTTTGAGGACGATCAACCCGGCTCCCCGGCTGTTCCTGCGGGATGGGAGCTGTACGACCAGACATTCGAGATAATCCAAAGAGATAACGGCTCAGATAAATGTGTAAAAATAAACGACGAAAGCTCGGAACGCGGCGCGGGGCTCAGGACAAAGCATATTCCGGTCGATCCCGGCGGCCATTATACCGTCAGCGTTGACATGAAGGTCGGAAGAGGAGCGGCACAATACTATGTTGAATATTGGTATCCCTCGGGCGATCGTGATAAAAATGTAGATATTATAAACGCCTCAGCGGGTTCGTCATGGAATACTTATATTTCGGAAACGGACGCGCCGGATGGCGTAAGCTATATGACAGTCCTGCTTTATCTGCACGGATCGAATGTCGGATTCGCTTATTATGATTGTGTTTCCGTACGGAAAACCCCAAAGCAGCAGGAAACCGAGCAGGAGGTAAAATATACCGCCGTTGAAAACGGACACCCGAGACTGTTTTATACTGTGTCTACAAAGTTAGAATTTATTTCGAGATCAAAAAACGAAGATATAAATTACGCCGGAGTTTCGACGGCTGCGATTGCGCGCAGTATCGTTTCAAGCGCGGATGTATTTGCTTCGGAAAAAAGCATTGAATGCTCCTACTACGGCGGATATATGGTCACGTACGAATACCCGCTTAAAATGCCAAAATACATGAAAAATCCGCCGGCATACCTTGCTTCCGGTCAGTATCCGTTCTGGACGGCGCTTGGCGGCGCCATTAAGACACGGCTTCAGAC
Source organism: Oscillospiraceae bacterium (assembly GCA_034925865.1). Lineage (NCBI taxonomy): Bacteria > Bacillati > Bacillota > Clostridia > Eubacteriales > Oscillospiraceae > Oscillospiraceae bacterium. Next base: position 57,690 of record JAYFRN010000020.1, read on the forward strand.
GCTTTCGGCGGCATATGTGCTTACCGGAGACAGTAAATATTCCGCGCGCGCAATCGATATATGCATGTGGCTTTCGGAATGGTCAAGCTGGTCGGATCCTACCTATGGTGATGGGACAGCCTGCCTTGACAGCGGGTATATTTCCGTCGGAGTCAGCACCGTTTACGACATGCTTTACGACATACTTACGGACAAGCAGAAAAGCACGATAAGTGAAGCTCTATACGAACGGGCGCTGAAGCCTCATCTATCTGTATGGAATAAAACCGCCGATCACAACGGTCAGGTCGTCATAACCGCGTCCCTTGCGACGGTCGCCTGTGCGATTTACGGAGAATATGAGCTGTGCGACAAAGCCATATACAAGGCGATTGATTATTTCAAATGGTATCTCGACCGGCGCATGACTTCCGGAACTCACGAAGGAAATATGTATACCTCGCTTTCGCTTGAGTATATAATGGTCGCCGCCGACAACATTGCCCGCACCGTCGGCGACCGGAGCGTGATCGAACACAAATATATAACCGATTTTCTTTTTAAATGGATGGTTGCCGGCGGCGACAGCTCCACCGGCAGCTTTGCCTGCTTTTCCGACGGAAGCTGTTCGAACGGCTTTTTCGTTACGGCGTCTGTTGCCAACAAATGGAGCAAAAACGGTTTGGCGGGATATTATCTTACCCGAGCGAAGCTTTGTCCCCGTTCTCTTGAGGGCTATATTTACGCTCAGGAAAAGCTGTGTGTGACGGAGCCGGGGCGGGAAACACAGTCAATATATCTCGATAAAATAGGCTGGGGCAGTATGCGGACCGGATGGAAAGAGGGCGATGCCGCGCTTGTCTTCTCGGCAAGCAGATCCAATCTCGGACATAATCATTACGACAACAACAGCTTTCAAATAGCATTGAACGGAGTGTGGCTCGCGTCCGATCCGGGATATCAGGATTATTCGCCAGGAGAGAACAGAGATTATACTTTGAAAAACGGACACAGCACAGTGTATGTGGACGGAGAGGCGCAGTCTGTTTTGGGAGCTGCCGATATCGGAGAGAAGCTGAGCGGAGGATTCTTTACTCTTATGACAGGATCGGCGGCTTCGTCCTATTCGCCGGGACTTCTAAATAAATTCGACCGCAGCTTCTTACTTGTAAATCACACGGATTTTCCGTATTTTGCTGTCTACGACGAATTGGATTCGGAAAATGAACATGAATACATCTGGCGTCTGAACATATCCGATGCCACTCAGGCGCTTATTGACGGAAAGCCGGCGGAGGAAGGCAGGAGCGAATCGTCCTTCGGGTTCGAAACGTTTTATCAAAACAGCGCTTCTCTTCGGGTGGGCTTTGCTTCTGACAATCCGCTTTCAATAAAGTATTATAAATATGCCGGCAAATTCGGAAAGCTTGTCGATGTGTCTCAGAAGAACAGTGAAAAAAGCGGTTCGTGCAATTTTCTCGCGCTCATCACCGCCGATGCCGGAACAGCGTCTGAACTGAATTACGGAACCTATTGCGATGATGTCGCTGTTTCGGACGGATCGGAAGAATGCTCGTATATCGCGGTTTTAGACCGTTCCGCGCTTTTGTTCAAGCCCGGCTCGGAGGCAGAATGGTTTTCTGTTCCCGTGTCTGTGCCGGCCACAGGCGAATACAATATTTCTGTTTCGGCTTGTACCGGGCGGGATTTCGGTAGCTTTGACATATATCTCGGAGATGTCTTTGTCGGCGGCTTTGACGGTTACCGGGATGAAAGCGACTCGACCGCAAATATTGAGCTGAAAAATGTTATATTCCCGCGCGGTTCCTTCAGGTTAAAGCTCGTTTCTCGCGGAAGCAACGCACACAATGTAAAAGCATATATCGGGCTTATCTCGTTTTATGCAAAGCCCGCCGGGAATACGGATTACAGCGTAAAAATATCGCAAAATATAAATACCTCATCTGTTCGCGGCTGTGAAGTTTCTTATTCCGGACTTGCCGATATACTGTTATTTTCAAAAGAAGAAAACACAGCGTCGTACGGAGAAAGGAAAATCGGATCCGATGGCAGCTTCTGCGCGGTATTCGGCCTTTTAAATGACAGAATAACCCGCGGATACAGCGCTGTCGGAGCGTCCTGTATGAACTTCGGGGAAATTGAATTATACAGAAGTGACAAGCCGGTAAATTTTGTATATTCGCCAGGCGGAGGCAGCGTTGCGATAGCCGATGAATATACCACCCTCTCCTTCAATGTTATCGGAGCCGATGTCGGAACGATCTATGTAAACGGCAAGGAGAAGGATTTTACGGTTGGAAAAAACGGGATGATAACGATCTGTCTTTCCGCCGGGAAAAACTATATTGATATTGATCCGGAACGAGAAATTACGATCGATGTATCAGCGCCGGAAGTCAAAAACAACGGAATCCGGTCGGCGGTAATATTTGGATTGCTTGCCCTCGCCGCTGTGGGAATATTCGCCGCGGCGATACTTGTGATTACAAAGCTGAAAAGTAAAGATAAATCAAAAAAACAATAAAAATAAATTTTGATCTATTGCAATTTTTTATACGCTGTGTTATAATCATTCCGTTGCTCAAATCGCGGTGGTTCACCGCGTCCAGAAATTGCTAACGGGAGGTGTTTCGAAATGGCAAAATGCGATATCTGCGGAAAGAGTGTTACCTTTGGCTGCTCGGTTTCCCATTCAAACAGAAAAACCAACAGAGCTTGGAAACCAAACATCAGAAAAGTTAAAGCAATAGTTAACGGCAGCGTGAAAAGAGTGCACATTTGCTCTCGTTGCCTGCGCTCCGGTGAGGTAACCCGCGCCAACTGAGCTTTATTCTTCTTATAGACTGAATAGAATACTCTGCAGAGAAATGATGGCGGTGTCGCAATTGCGGCACCGCCAGGTTTTTGTATTTATATTTGTACTTATGCATGCTTCATTCAGAGGCCTTCGCGATAGCGAGCGCGGCTTCGTGCATTTGTAAAAGAAGCGCGTCGATATCGTCTCCGGATTCCGCGGCTTTATTTATATGAGCGTCGGTCTCGAGAGTGATCGCGCCGGAATAATTAATGTTCTTAAGCGCATTCGCCACGAGCTTAAAATCAAGCGAACAGGTAAAAGGGGTCATGTGGAGATCGCTTATTCCGTCGTTGTCGTGAACGTGCAGGAGGTTCAGCCGGCCACCCAGCGTATTTATCATCTTCTCCGGGGTGACATCGTCAAAGTCTTTACAGTGAATAAGATTGGCGTGCCCGATATCAAGGCAGGCGACAAATCTTTCACCGAGCATATCGCAGTAATCGAGCATTTCCGCGGCAGTTGTGCAGACAGTGGGACAGATACATGATTTTTCATAATCATAGTTGAACATATTCTCAACGCCGAGCCTGACATCTGCCGATTCGAGCGCGGGGATCAGAGAACCGAGCCATTTTAGGTTATATTTTCGTGTCTGAGCGCGGTATTCAAAGTATTTATACCGCGGCGGAATAGCGGGATGGATGACGATATACGGACATTTCATGATTCCCGCGGCACGTATTTCGCGTAAATAAACCGCGCGAATTCTTTCCTCATCTGCGTTATTCTCGGCAAATCCGTATAAATGCGCGTGTGATTGTATTAATGAAAGCCCTATTTCGCGGGCATGAGCGGAGAGACGCATAAAATAATCGTCGAATTCGGTGTCGGAAGCGGCAAGAATGCCGGAACCGTCATCAGGAAGGAAATAAAACGAATAGTCCACAGCGTTAAATCCGGCTTTTTTTATACGGTCAAACGCGGTGAATTCGTCTTTTGAAAACATGGAGACAGCACCGGTGTTGACCGCGACCATTTTCATCATTTATATAACCATACCTTTCCGGAATTGTGCTAAAGGGACCTTTTGGAAAAGGCCCCTTTTAGAATTCCCTGAAAATCATTTTGATTTCGAGGTGAATAATTATTTAATGAAATCCTCAAAGTTGCCGCCGAGCATCATATCCTTTATGTCGTCTGATAAAAGCGATGTCTCGATATTAAGGAGCATACATTTGAGAGAAAGCAGCGGGAAGCACGAACCGAAAACGAGCTTTTCGGGTTTGATCTGCTCGACGGCTTTATCGGCGGTGAACAGCAAATGGTTGAAGCGCGACATATCAACCCATACATTGGGAAGAGAATTGATTTGGCCGCTTACGGAAAACACTTCGCCGATATAAATGTTTGAAATAAGGAATTTTGTATCCGGGCAGCTTTCGCACAACTGCATAATGGCAGGAATTGAAACGCCCGTCTGCTTGAATAAATAGTCTAGGCGGATGTCCTCGGTTCTCACCGTGATTACGACGCGCAGTCCGAGCTTGCCGGCAAGACGGCAGAGAGAAATGACACGGCTGTCGTCGCAGGAATAGCTGTGGTCGGACGGATAAAGACGGATTGCGGCAGCTCCGAGCTTGTTTTTGTATTTATATAGGTCTTCTTCCGCACCCGGAAGAGTAGGATTGACTGTTCCGGCGAAAAGATAAGGAGAACCTTTGAGCATTGCGGCGCATTCCTCGTCGCCTTCATAAGGATCGTTGAAGAAAACGCTGTCGAGACAGCCGACAAGGCCGCCCGAAATGCTGTTTTCCATGTGTACGGCCATGAGGTCGGAGAGCTTTCCTTTATGTAGTTTCCTGAACGGCCAGTTACCTATAAAGCCGCAGGCGTCATAATGTTTTTGCATTTTTTAATCCTTGTATAATGAACATATTGGATTCATCACACATACCTTTCGTTAAATTTGGTATAGACAGCTCTTGCTATCGCAGATGGCTGTGGCTCGGTATTAATAATTACAACAGCTTTGAATTAATTGTTTCTTTGAAAAGCCGCAAGCCACATCTAAGCGTTTTGTTTAAAAAATATTGGACAATATTAAGATGTATTTAGTGGTGAAGTGCTACACTTTCTCGGCTTTTCTCGACATAACCGATTTTCTTATAAATATGCATTGCGTTTGCGTTGTTGGATTCGCAATATGTACAAGGATTCTTGCAGCCACGGCGAATACATTCATTTGTTATATATGCCGCAAGTTTTGTTCCGTATCCTTTACCTACATATGTTCTGTCAACAGCAAGCATTCCCATGCCGGAATTATCATCAAATAAACCGCCAATTCCTATGATTATCCCGTTGTCTTCTAAAACATAATAGCTTTTCTGATTATCTTTATAATCTTTTCGTTCCGCGGCACGTTCTTCTTCGGTACGTTCTTTTATCACATAAGGCAACCCTATTCGAATGTGCATATCGGCATATTCATGTGACCATATATCAGGTGCCGCCGGGTAGTCATCATCTGTATATTCACGGATTCCTTCCGACGGAATGTCAATTATTTCGCCTGAGTGAACTAAGTAGAAATTTGTATTTGTGTAATCAAAGCCAACGGAAAGAGCAAATAAATCGGCTTCTTTTGATTCCAGATAACTTGACCACCAATTGCAGCCGGACGGTTCTATTTGTTTTTTTGCTTCATTATAAATAAACGTGCCGATTCCGCTCCTGCGCAATACCGAAGAAACGTAAATAAACAAAAAGCATGAATACAATGAGTTGTCCGGTACATATAAATGAAGCCACCCGACTATTATTCCATCTTTCTCGGCAACAGAAATTGATTGCTTGGAAAATTCTTTATATTTCTCATAATAATCAGGTTCTGTTATTTGAGCAATAGATTGTTCGTCCGCTTCTTCATATTTTCTTAAAAGTAGATTATTCATTTCTCATTTTAGGTGTAAAATCAAAAGCGGAAGAGCTTTTCGGCGTTGCCGGAAAGGATGTCTGCTCTTTGACTGTCGGTTATATCCGCTTCGAGAATCTGGCCGTAGTTTGTGTTATACGAGCCTGTCATATCGGTGCCGAATACTATTCTGTCTGTGCCTACCTGACTTACAGTATAGTCAAGGTCGTCTCTTCGGTAAATACTGCCGGACATATCGACCGACACGTTTTTATCGTTTCTGATCGCCTTTACTCCGTGATAGCAATTTGCGCCGAGGTGAGCCATGATTATCTTGCTTTCAGGATATCTGAGGGCTATGTTGTGAACATTGGTGCCTACGGTTTCATTGGGCAGCTGATCGACTGTTTTAATAAAGCTGTGGAGCAGGATCGGAATATTGTAATCAATGCATTTTTCGAATATTGGATTGACAGCGGGATCGTCGCAATAGGAAGCGACCCAGAGCTTAACTCCGACGGCGCCGTCCTCCTCAACGCCGCGCTTAAGCACATCCATGCAGTTCGCGTTGAATGGATTGAGATAAACATATCCGGAAAACTGATCCGGATAACGGCGGACGGCATCGGTCACGTGCGCGTTGAGTTCATCAACTTCCGCTTCGCTGGGTGAATACGAATAGAGAGCCGATATTACTATACGGTCGATCGAGTGCCTTTCCATTGCCTGGCGCAATTCCACGATGTCCTCTTCATACTTTCCTTTCCAGAGATGGGTATGAACGTCGATTATTTTAAACTTTTTCATAATTGACCTCTTCTGTTTCTATGTAATATTAATGGGAATCTGTTGATAATGAATGAGTTTTAGGGGATTCTTAAGGACCCTTTTTAAAGAGTCTAAAGCGACAGTGATCAAACGGAAAACCATGTGCTTTGCCAATAATCACAGTCATGACACGAAAAATCTAAAATGAGTTTTAGGGGATTCTTAAGGACCCTTTTTTAAAGAGTCTAAAGCGACAGTGATCAAACGGAAAACCATGTACTTTGCCAATAATCACAGTCATGACACAAAAAATCTAAATGAGTTTTAGGAGATTCTTAAGGACCCTTTTTTAAAGAGTCTAAAGCGACAGTGATCAAACGGAAAACCATGTGCTTTGCCAATATCACAGTCATGACACGAAAAATCTAAAATGAGTTTTAGGAGATTCTTAAGGACCCTTTTTAAAGAGTCTAAAGCGACAGTGATCAAACGGAAAACCATGTACTTTGCCAATAATCACAGTCATGACACAAAAAATCTAAAATGAGTTTTAGGGGATTCTTAAGGACCCTTTTTAAAGAGTCTAAAGCGACAGTGATCAAACGGAAAATCATGTGCTTTGCCAATAATCACAGTCATGACACAAAAAATCTAAAATGAGTTTTAGGGGATTCTTAAGGACCCTTTTCCAAAAGGGTCCTTAAGCGTATCCATCTAACTTTAATGTGCGTCGGCCGGATAGCTTATCCCCGTCTGACGGCGTATTTCGTCACATATTTCCGCTGCGGCAAGCGACATTGGCAGGGGAAACGCAAGAAGCGCATGCTTTGCGCGTTTGAATTCGTTTACGGCGGAGATGAACGCGTCGATTTCATAACACATACTGTCCTGACGCTGATCAAATTCTATGTCTTCGGTTTTTCCGTTCCGGTACTTTATTTCGATTCTGCCGGGAATATTTAGTCTGTCAACGGTCATCGTGGCGTCCTCACCGGCTATTTCACAGGGTAAAAACGAGGTCGATACCTTTGAATAATGAACGCAGGCATCAAAGCTGCCGTAATCAAGCAAGGCGAAGCCGGCGCCGTCAACACCGCCCGGTATTTTAACGGCGGATGCCTTAACTCCCAGTGGTTTTCCGAACAGGAGGAGCATAGGATACAGACAATAAACGCCGAGATCCAGCATTCCGCCGTTGGAAAATTCGGCTTTAAAGGTGTTGACATCGGCTCCGGCTTTATGAGCGTCGTAACGGGAGGAATATTTGGCAAAGGAAAAAAAAACGCTCCTGATTTGCCCGAGCTTATGTAGATTGCTTTGCACGGCAATGAAGCCGGGCATATATGCTGATTTATATGCTTCCGCAAAGAACACGCCGTATTCGTTCGCGCAGGAGGTGACGCATCTTACCTCGGCGGCGTTCGAGCATAACGGCTTTTCGCAAAGCACGTGCTTACCGGCACGCAAAAAAAGCTCGGACTGAGCTGCGTGCAAAGAATTCGGGCTTGCTATATACACACAGTCTATATTTTTGTCGCGGCTCATAGCAGCGATATCGTCATAAATGGTTATTGCGCCGAATCGGTCGGCGACGGAGCGCGCCTTTGATATATCCCGGGAATATACAGCGTAAAGTCTGTATTCGGGATTTGTGCACGCGGTATTCCAGAATTCTTCGGAAATGAAACCGGTGCCTATCGTAGCAAAATTAAGCATTATTAACCTTGATATAAAAATCTTTCAGTAGAGCTTTTAGAATATATATAAGTTTCTTGCCGGGGTTCTTTTCAAAGAAGCCGCGTATCTCTTCTTAATCCTCGAACAAATCAGTCTGAGTTTTGATTGTTAATTGTTTCTGTAAGCGTTCCGGGATTGGAGAGAAGCCCTCCGGTTGCTATTTCGGCAAAAGCTGGATTGTCGGCGAACAAAAGCTTTCCTGAGCTGTCACGGGAAAGACTTAATGTGATATCCTTTGAAACATATTCATAGCTGTCTTCGGCGATAAAACGGACGACTATGCCGTCGAAAGCTTTTTCGCGATCAAGAAGCTCTATTTCGTCGAGCTTTGAGGTCAGAATATATGTCTTATAGGTGTTGAAAACATCCTTCGCAAAGGAAGAACAGTCCTTAAATTTTACTCTTAATGCTATATCGCACCCGTTTCCGGTCTCTGTAATCGAAAGAATGCTGTATTTAATTTTTAAAGCAACGCTGCGTAAAAACATAGTCGAAGAAGGTATCTGTTCGCAAAGATATGAATAAGCTTCAAACTGCTCGTCGGAAAAGCTCCAGAAATAAACGTCGCCGTCTTTTAAGGAAATCAGTTTTTCCATGTCCTCGGAGGAATAATTCCTGAAGGCTTCAAAAAGTTGTTTTACCGCGTTTCTTTCATCCGGATGATTCGAAGCGGAACAGGAGATAAGAAAAGAGGCGATTATCAAAAGCAAAAAGCCATATGAAATGTGTTTTGTTTTCATTGTTTATTATTTGAATCTTTTACGTTAGTTTCTGCGGTTGATACGGCAGTTATTCCTCTGTCGGGAGACAAATCCTCGTCTCCGCGTGTGATTCCATCCTCAATCTGAGCCTTGCTTGACCATATGATTTTGCGCGGACATACTTTTTCACATTCACCGCAATGCTGGCACAACGTGTAGTCGATCTCCGCGACTCCTCCGTTGACCTTTATCGCGCCGTATTTGCATGCCTTTTCGCAAAGCCTGCAGCCCAGGCATCCCACGTCGCAATATTTTCTGGTGACCGCGCCCTTGTCCACAGACATACAGCCGATCCAGTATTTTGCGTCATAAGGTATTAATTTTATTATCTGCTTAGGGCAGGCCTTTACGCACATACCGCATGCGTGGCATTTTATGTAATCGACGGCCGCGACGCCGTTTATAATGTGTATGGCATCGAATTTACAGGCCTGTACGCAGCTGCCCATGCCGATGCATCCGTTAGGACACATTTTACTTCCTCCGGCAAGACGCATAGCGGCGTTGCAGTCCGTAAGGCCGTCGTACAGGTATTTTTTCTTTGCCAGATCGTTGGTGCCGCTGCACATAACCTGTGCGCGGTATCGAATTTCGCCGGAAGAAGGAGCTTCACCGAGCTCCGCGGCAATCTGGACATGAATCTCATGAGAAGCAACAGGGCAGGTGTCGTATTTCGCCTTTCCTGAGGCAATCGCCTCTGAAAGCGCCGCGCAGCCCGCAAATCCGCAGCCGCCGCAATTGGCGCCTGGCAAAAGCAAGGCGATTTTTTCGGCGGTAGGGTCTGATTTCACCTCAAAGATCTTCCCGAATATTGCGAGCAGAAGTCCGAAAACTCCGCCCAAAAGCAGAAACCATAAAAAGGCCCATAGGATCGTCTGTGTTGTAGGCATATTATGTTTTACATCCTTTAACCCAGATTTATTCCGGAAAAACCGGTGAACGCAAGTACGATTATACCCGCGCTGACAAGAGCGAGCGGAAGCCCTCTGAAAGCTTTCGGCGGGTCGGTGAATTTAAGTCTTTCGCGGACGCCCGCAAATATAAGTATCGCAAGCGTGAAGCCGAGAGCGGAGGAAAAACCGAAGCATATCGACTGAATGAGGTTGTATCCGTTCTGAATATTCAGAAGCGCCGCGCCCAATACTGCGCAGTTGGTGGTTATCAAGGGCAGATATATCCCAAGTGCCTGATACAGTGCCGGGACGAATTTCTTCAAGAACATCTCGATAAGCTGCACGAGCACGGCGATGACGAGGATGAACGCGAGCGTTGTGAGAAACTCAAGTCCGCTGGGGACGAGGATATAAGTATAAACCAGCCACGTGACAGCCGAAGAGAGCGTCATGACAAAGGTGACGGCCAGCCCCATTCCGAGAGCGTTGGACGGCTTGTCTGAAACGCCGAGAAACGGACATACGCCGAGAAATTTAAGAAAAATAATGTTCTCAACGACGATAGCCGTGAACATCAATAAAACAAGCTCTTTAAGATCCATATCAGCCTTTTCCTCCGTTTGCTTTTGCTTTATCGGCTTTTACCGCTCTGAGGTTGTTTATGTAGGCGGCGAGAGCGATCACACAGCCGAGAGTAATAAACGCTCCGGCAGGCGTGACGAATGAAAGAATCGGGACATATCCGTCGGGCATTATCTGTACGCCGCATATCGTTCCGTTTCCGAAAATTTCTCTGATCGCGGAAACAACGATGAGGGCAAGAGTGTATCCGAGTCCGGCGCTCAGTCCGTCGACGGCGCTGGGAAGCACGGAATTCTTTGATGCGAATGCCTCCGCGCGGGCGAGAATGATGCAGTTGACGACGATCAAAGGGATGAAAAGCCCGAGCGATTTGTCAAGGGCCGGGAAATATGCCTTCATGATGAGCTCTATAATGGTGACAAAGGTTGAAATAATAACGATATAGGATGCGATTCTTATCTGACGCGGAATTATTTTTCTCACAAGGGATATAAATATATTGGAGAAGATAAGAACAACGGTAACGCACAGCCCCATGGCTATGCCGTTGGGAACGCCGGTCGTTATGGCAAGGGTGGAACACATACCGAGCAGTTGTACGAAAATCGGGTTCTTATCCCAGAGACCGTCGGTCAGTATCTTTTTATAATTCGTCTTTTCACATTTTTCGGCCATCTCGTTCATTCCTCCTTGTACAGTGCTTCACATGCGGTGATCGCAGCCTTTACGCCGCGTAAAACGCCCCTGGAGCTGTAGGTCGCGCCTGAAATGGCATCCACTCCGTTGCCGAAATTGACATCGGAACCGGCCCCCGCATATGTCGAGAGATAGGATTCATTGTTGACACGGCTACCGATCCCGGCAGTTTCTGAAATTGAGATTATAGCTATTTTAATGACCTTGAAATCGGTGGATATCCCTATTATCATGGTAATGTCGTTGGCAAATCCGGACGGACTGACTTCGGCCGCATATCCAAGCACGGAGCCGCCGGCATCGTAAACGGTCATTACGCGATCGACATCCTTGTCGGCTTCATATTTGGCTTCGGTTCTGGAGGAATAATCGGGGAAAATGCCCGACAGAGCGGATTTTACTTCGACTTCTGAATTTGCCGCTATTATAGGGGCGGTGACGACATAGGCGGCGGCAAGCAGAGAGGCGCATATCGTGCATACTGCGAGGAGCACGAGAGCGGTTTTTAAAATGCCGGGCATATCTGATGAGCTGATTTTATTGATATTCATTTTGGATCGCCCCCGAATCTTACAGGCTTTGTATATCGGTCAAGATACCAGACAAACAGGTTCATTATGAGAATGGCAAAGGATACGCCTTCGGGGTATCCGCCGAAATATCTGATAAAAACAGTGAGCACACCGCATCCAGCGCCGTAAATAAGACGTCCGTTCGGCGTGGCGGGAGAGGTGACATAATCTGTCGCCATAAAGAACGCGCCGAGCACGAGACCTCCCGTAAGAAGCTCATTCAGCATGAACTCAATGGTTATGGAGTTGCGCGGGAAAAAATATGTAATAATGGCGACGGTGAGAATATACGAAACCGGGATATGCCAGGTGATTACTCTGCGGACAAGCAGATATATTGCTCCGACGAGAAGCATAAGCACGCTGACTTCTCCGATGCATCCTGCGTTTTTACCGAATAAAAGATCAAGCAGACTTTCCGACGGGAATTGGCCCTGCTTCAACATTGCCAATGGCGTGGCGGAGGCGACGGCGTCGATATCGGAGGGCTTGAGCGTCAGCGCAAACGCGCTGAGGGACGATTCCGGCTTTACAAATGAACTCATCGCTCCGGGAAATGATACAAACAAGAATATCCTTGCGCATATTGCGGGATTGACAATGTTGCGCCCTATTCCTCCGAACAGCTGCTTTACGATGACAACAGCAAAAAAATCTCCTATTATGACCATCCAGAGCGGAATTGTAACCGGAAGGCAAAAGGCCAGCAGCACGCCGGTGACTGTCGCGGAGAAATCCGTGACCGTAAGAGGCTTTTTCATGATAAGCTGATATAAAAGCTCAAACAGTACGGAAAAGATAACGGAAACGAGCAATATCGTAACGGAGCGATATCCGAAAGCATATACGCTCCATATCGCGGCGGGAACGAGTGCAATCAGGACATCGGTCATTATAACGCGCGTGGAATCCTCATGCTTTATATGCGGAGAGGATGAGATGCGCAGAAGGTCCGAATTCATTTTTTATAACCATGCCTTTCCCGGATACCGGCACAACAAACGCGCCTTCCGGTCTTCCTTTTTTATCATTTCTTTTGAGTCAGCTTGCTTTTCGCAATGCGTATATATTGTATAATAGGAATGTTTCCCGGACAAACATACGTACAGCAGCCGCATTCAACACAGCTTTTAACCCCGAACGCGTCGCAGCTTTCGTAATCGTTTATTTTTGAATATGCGGCAAAATAGCATGGCATAAGGTGCATCGGACACACGCCGACGCATCGGCCGCAATGGATGCAATTCGGAATTTCCCGGTGATACATATCCTTTGACAGCGCGAGAATTCCTGCCGTGCCCTTTGTGACCGGCGCGTTTTCATCCCACTGGGCAATGCCCATCATAGGACCTCCGCTTATTATCCGGTCAGGTCTTTTTGAAAAGCCTCCGCAGAAATTGATTATATCTGAAAACGGCGTTCCAATCGGAACGATTACGTTTCCGGGATTGACGATACAGTCGCCGTCGACGGTGACGACGCGTTCGGTTACCGGCATTCCGGTCGAAAAGGCGCGGTATACCGCGAAGCAGGTTTCGGCGTTGAATACGACATATCCGAGATCCGAGGGCAGCTTTCCGGCGGGAAGCTCCTTATGCTCGAAGGCGTATATCAGCTGGCGCTCGTCGCCCTGAGGATATTTGGTTTTCAATACCTTTACCGACAGCAATGAATCACCCTTGAGCAGCTTTTTGAGGTCGGCTATGGCATCGGGCTTGTTGTCCTCGATGGCAATATATCCTGTTGTGACGCCGCATGCTTTCAAAAGAATTTTTGCGCCGTATATAATATCCTTTGCGTTTTCGGCTATCAGGCGGTGATTCGCGGTGAGATACGGCTCGCATTCGGCGCAGTTGATGATCAGCTTTTGGGCTTTTCCGATAGCGGATTTGATCTTCGCGTGAGTCGGGAACGTGGCTCCGCCCATTCCCACGATTCCCGCGCGGCGCACGGTATCGATGATTTCGTCGGAACTAAGCTCCGATATTTTCTTTTCACATGGTTTTATATCCGGAGAAACGGCACCGGAATAATCGTTTTCGATTACTATATAGTCGTCTCTGCGGCCGTTCTGATTAATTGCGGATTCAATTCGGAGCACTTTTCCCGCGATTCCGGCATGAATGCAGGCGGAGAGGCCGTTATTGTTTTCTCCGATGAGCTGTCCTTTTGAAACAACCTCCCCCGGCTTCACGACTGGTATACAGGCAAGCCCGATATGCTGGGACATCGGAACACGGATGTATGCCGGTTCACGCGGACGGGTTATCGTACATTGATCCGTATTTTTATTCTCCGGCAGATGAATACCGCCTCTGAATGTTAAGGACATAAATTTAAATTCCTTTTAAAGGTTTAATATGTAAAGCCTGCCTGATACGGCGGCAAATATGCTTATTAATGAAAACCTCTGATTATTATACAGCATCATCGATGCTATTTCAAGACTGTTTATTAAAACGGCAATTAAATAATGTTGTTTTATAAGACGAAAAAGCCCATATACCAAAGCTTTTTTCTCTTTTGGCGGCAATCATTCAAATCGCCGAGTTAATGGGCAAAATAAAATACAGTGCGTTATTAAAGAATTTCCGCAACAGAACGCACAATAAAATCGGGCCGCATGTCGTCCGGCGCTTTTTCTGCAGCTTCCGCGCTTGTTTCGCCGGAGAGAACGAGCACGGAGGTCATCCCGTGGCGCGTTCCGGCCGCTATATCCGTGTAAAGCCGGTCGCCGACGATTGCGGCCTCGTCTCTGTTTCCGCCGCAAAGAGAGGATATAAAATCTGCTGTCTCCTTTTCCGGCTTGCCGAAAAATCGCGGCAATTTTCCGGTGGAGGCCGAAATGAGAGCGGCTATCGAGCCGCTGTCCGGAATAAAGCCTGTTTCGGTGGGGCAGTTTATATCCGGATGAGTTGATAAAAATTCTGCTCCTTCGCGGATAAGATTGCAGGCGGTTGCGAGCTTTTCGTATGTAAGCGTCGTATCAAACGAGCAAACGACGATCTCGGCGCCGATGCCTGTGCGTGACACGGGAACTCCGGCGGATTCGAAAAGAGAAATCAAAGCCTCTGTGCCCACGACATAAACCGGTTTTCCGGCACGTTGTTTCAAAAGAAAATCCGCCGTAACGTCGCCGGAGGAATAAACTTCTCCCGATTCAGCATTGAATCCCAGCGATATCAGGCGGTTATAATATGTTTCTTTTGACTTTGAGGTGTTGTTTGTGAAAAAAATAACGCTGCGTCCGCAAGACTTTATCCTTTGTACAAATTCCGGTGCTCCCGGAATCGGTATGTTTCCCAAATATAAAGTACCGTCCATGTCAAGGACATACTTTTTTATATCCGGCAGATAAAGCATATTGGTTCCTCAGTCGTTTTTCATGTTATTGTATTCAGTATATCACAAATTCCGTTTATACACAACCGGAATTGCCGAAATTCGCAAAAATATATTGATATTTTTCAACGCTTGATTTATACTGTATGTATTATGTAAAATCGCTACGACTTTTTTAAACACTAAAACTGAAGGTCCAAATGAAATATTCGCTTAGAAATTTTTTTATAATATTTATTATTTCCGTTGTTATATTTACGGCAGCTGCTTTTTATGCCGTGAAGTTTGTGCAGAACTATCTTGCCGATACACTGGGCAATATGCCTAAACCCGGAGAAACACAAACGGAGACCGGGATTCCGGGCACCGATCCCGTTATCACCGAGACCGGCGGCGATAATCCCATCACGAATAATGGGACATTTTGCGTTCTTCTCGCGGGTATTGACGGCAGGACCGGATTCGCCGATGCCATGATGCTTGCCAGATTCGATAAGACGCAGAAAACCGTCATGTACACCTCCATATCTAAGGACACTCGCCTTTTTATTGACGGATCTTATAAAAAGCTCGGAGATGTCTATGCTTCCCGCGGCGGAAAATTCATATGCGGAAAGGTGTCGGCGATAACCGGAATTAAAGTGGATAATTATGTTGCGATTACCGAAGATGGATTTGCCGACATAATTGATGCGATAGGCGGCATATCATATTATGTGCCTCAGGACATGCATTACGAAGCGCCTGATATAGATCTTGTAATCGATTTGAAAAAAGGGCAGCAGAAGCTCAGCGGGCAAACCGCTCTGGATATGTTGCGCTTCCGCATATATCCTAACGGCGACCTGGGTCGGTGCGAGTTGCAAAGAAAATTTGTGAAGGCGTTCTGCGAGTCGTTTCTGACGCCGTCAAACATCTCCAGGCTGCCGGAAATAATCACAATACTTTATGAAAGCATAACCACGGAGTTTACGGCGGAATCGCTTATCGGCAATTCTGAAATCGTGTTTTCCTTCGGCGAATACGCATCCACAGAGCTTGTTTATCCGGGCGAAGTAATGAATGAAGACGGGGACACGTTTTTCATTCCGGATATAGACGCCGCTCTTCAGCTCTACAGAAATTATAAATAAAATAATCCCCGCGCAGTATTCGGGGTCGAAAGGAAAAATATATGGACATAAGAAAAAAAACCCTTAAGCTCGGCGTCGCTTATCACGGCAACAGAATGACGCATCACGCAATGGAGGATTTTCGCGATATTGCCAATCATAATATGAGTCTTGTCGTGCATATGCTTTCTCATACGGACTGGGACAGACATCTCACGGTTATGAAGGATCAGGTTTCGATCTGCGATGAGCTGGGAATCGAATCGTGGATGGACAACTGGGGTCTCGGAGGCCCTCCCGGCGATAAATCTCATTTTCTGGCATATTACCCGGACAGCCATATGTATTATTCAAACGGAGCTATGGATCCCGTCCGTGCCTGTCTCAACAGCCCTGACTTCAGAAAATTCACAAAGCAATGGATAGACGCCGTTGTTTATACCGGAGCGAAGACAATTTTTTGGGACGAGCCGCATATTCCGTTAAAATACGAAGACGACAAGACATATTATGCCTGCGCATGCCCAAGGTGCAAGAAGCTGTTCGAAGAAAAATACGGAAAGCCCATGCCGGAATTCGCCGATGACGACGTAAATAATTTCCGTGTCGATACAATCGTCGATTATTTCAGTGAGGTCACTGAATACGCCGCTTCAAAGAATATTGTAAATACAATATGCGTAATGCTTGGAACGCATCACGGCATCAGCCTTGAGAACATTGAGCGCATATGCAGCCTTCCATACCTTAATAATGTCGGCAGCGATCCTTACTGGCTCGGTCAAAAGGATGTTAATCCTTACGAATATGTCTACAACGGTACAAAGGCGAACCTTGCCGTCAGTGAAAAGTGCGGCAAGGATCATAACATATGGATACAGACTTTTGGCAATCCGCGCGGACGCGAGGAGGAAATAGTGGCCGCCGCGGAGGGAGCTTACGACGCTGGCGCGCGTACGATCATAGCATGGGGTTATTATGGCAGCATTTCAAACGATTACCGCGCCGCCAATCCGGAGATGACATGGAAGAAGACCTGCGACGCAATGGAGAGAATTTATAATATGGATCGCGATGAAACGCTGAAGATAAACCGCGCTCTGTTTAAAAAATAAAAACAATCTTCTGCCTTCCGCAAATATACGGGCAGATAAAAACAAACGGCTGATCCGGATGACGGACGGAACGTATTTTACATATTATTATAATTTCATTTTGATGTGCGCTCCGTCCCACGGCAACCGGGTTATCAGAAAACGTCGGAAAACAAATTTGCCACTTTGCTTCCGATCGGATTATTCAATGATAATTATTTGCCACGGGACGGAGAATTTTTGTTCACATGTGCATTATTAAAACGGCATTAAAATAAGTCGCGTTTATAAGAGATAAAAACCCATATACCATAGCCTTTTCTCTATTTGGACGGTAATTATTATTTAATTGCCGAGTTAATAATCAGAAATCCCGGTTACAGCAGAACGAGAAAAAGCAGTTTTTTCGTTTCTCCATCCCATATTAAAGTTAGTTTAAATTATATTTGATTGAGATAATAACCATGAATAATAAAAAATCGTTTGTCGTAACATTGACAGCTCTTTTGCTTGTGACGGTTTTATTTGCCACAAGCCTTTTCGTGTTTGCGTCAAAGCTCGGCGAGCATTCCTCGGCGGCCGATGTCGCGACCGGAGAAAACAGCGGCGAAAATCCTGACAAAGTGTATACGGGAATTGAGGAGGACACTGAAATGCGCGGAATATGGATTGCGACGGTCAGCAATATTAATTTTCCGTCAAGACCGGGCTTAAGCGCCGATCAGCTTAAGGCCGAGCTGGATGACATTGTTGCGACCGCAAAGGCCGCGGGGATGAACAACATATATTTTCAGGCGCATCCTTGCTCTGATTCGATGTTTGATTCAAAGCTTTTCCCCGTTTCCTCATTTTTGTCTGAAAACGGCTCGCTTCCGGACGGCTTCGATCCGCTCAAATACATAATCGAAATTGCACATAAAAATAACATAAAACTGTCTGCCTGGATAAATCCCTACAGAGTCACATATTCGGAGGCCGCATCGAAACAGGCGGCGTTCGACACTCTTCCGGACGGACATATAGCAAAGAAAAATCCGGATTGGATCGTCGAATATAACGGCAGACTTTATTTCAATCCCGCGCTTCCGGAGGTTAGGGCATATGTGATTGCCGGGATCGAGGAAATAGTAAATAATTATGATGTCGACGGCATACATATTGACGATTACTTTTATCCGTATCCGGTTACGAATTCCGGAGAAACGCTTGAATTTGACGACGCGGCTGCATACGCGAAATACGCGGAAAACAACGTTTCGCTGGGCGATTTCAGACGCGGCTGTGTGAACACTCTGGTCAAAGGGATATATGATGCGATAAAGGCGGCGAAGCCCGCTGTCAGATTCGGAATAAGCCCGTTCGGAATATGGGCAAACAGCTCGCACAATCCCATGGGCAGCGATACCAATGGACTTGAAAGTTATTATGATATATACTGTGATCCGCTCGCCTGGATCAAGGGCGGATATATAGATTACATTTGTCCCCAAATTTATTGGAATTTCCAGAATTCCGCGGCGGCGTTTGATATTCTTGTCAAATGGTGGAGCGCGCAGGTCGACGGCACGGATGTGGATCTGTATTTCGGACATGCGGCGTACAGAGTGAGCGAATTTCCGGCCGGCGCGGATGAAATAATGCAGCAGATAACCTTCGCGCGCTCATGGATGGGATATAAGGGCAGTGTATTTTATGGTTATAAACAGATAAAGGACAACCAATGCGGCATTTTTGACGCGCTTTCTGAAATGTATGCGCAGCCGTGCTCTGCACCGGACGCGCATTCGGACGGAAAAGGCGTTTCGCTTAACAAGCCAAATAATAACTCATCGACGACTTATTCGGCGCTGTATGCGCTGGGTACTTCGGATCCGGCATATCCTGTATATTATAAAGGAATAAAGATTCCGAGGACGAAGAACGGATATTTTTCACTTTATTTCCCCTTGAATATCGGAACTAATACTTTTGTGCTTACGCAGAACAGCACGGATTACACGACTGTCGTAAACAGAAAAGCTGTATCTACTGATACTTCGTACGCCCAGATGTCGAATTTTGTCATAAACAGCATCTTTCCTTCATCTGAAGCCATGCTTATGCCGGGAGACAAGCTCACGATTCTTTGCACCGCGCCGGCGGGATCGAAGGTGATGGCATACATAGGTGAATATTCCGTTGAGCTCAGCCCGACAATCAACCCGCCCATGAATTCGACGTATATGGCGGAAAATTATTGCGGTATA
This sequence comes from Oscillospiraceae bacterium, assembly GCA_034925865.1. Taxonomy (NCBI): domain Bacteria; kingdom Bacillati; phylum Bacillota; class Clostridia; order Eubacteriales; family Oscillospiraceae; species Oscillospiraceae bacterium. The sequence goes on from JAYFRN010000020.1 coordinate 77,204, forward strand.
TGGACGGTGCCGTCTTTTGAAAACGGCTCGGCTCCGGTGACGGTAAGCGCTCTGAGGATCGACGCGGTCTTCAAAGACGAAACAAAAACCGCTTATGGAGGAGTAATTAAGGTCATTCCTCCGGGCTGCACACCGGTAATCGAAGTTAAAAACAGTTATTCTTATTTGAAAATATCTCCGACGAGTTCATTTTATGACGACTACCTAAACGCCGAAAAAGGAATGCGGGACTATGTAGTCGGACTCGACAGAGGATATTATAAGCTGAAATTCGGCGGATATATATCAAAGGATGACGTTACATTTAAAGAAAACGGGACTTTGCTTACGAACCGGGTTATAACGGCCGCTTCACAGAAGAAAACGGATGTGATGGAATTGAGATTCGGCGTTACGGAAAACGTGCCGGTCAACGCCGTATGTAAAAACGGAATTTTTACGTTGACGATGTATAATACCTCCGCGGATTATGCGCCGGATTTGACTTTTGAGAACAATCCTATATTCAAATCGGCGTCGGTGACTACCTCGGCCAAAGCATCGACCGTCACATACACGATATATCTGAAAGCGTCCGATAATTATTACGGCTTCAGCATGATGTACAAGAGCTCCACGCTCGTCCTTTCATTCAAGCTGCCGCAGACGATTCCGGAAGGAGAAAAGCCTCTTGCCGGCAAAGTGATAATAGTTGACGCGGGTCACGGAGGAACTGATAACGGAGCAGACGGCTTTATCGGTGAAATAGATGAGGCATATATGAATCTACTTGTCGCAATGAAGCTTAAGGACAGGCTCGTTTCGCTCGGAGCCGAAGTCATAATGACACGCGAATCGGACGTATATTATGATTTGAATTACAGAATGAAATTATTAAATGATGTGTGTCCCGATCTTTCAATTTCGGTTCATCATAATTCCATCTCTTATGATGAGAACCCCAATCGGGTTAGAGGCTTTGTCGGTCTGTACTGCAACGAGGACGGCAGATTGTTGGCGAAATGCCTATCCGAAAAGATGACTGACGAGCTTGATATTCTGCAAAGAAGCACGGCATATCAGATGCTTGCGATGTGCCGGAATTACAAATTCCCGCAGACGTTGTTAGAATGCGGATTCATGTGCTCCGCGTATGAATATGAGCAGATGCAACGCCCGGATTACGCCGACAGATGCGCGGAGGCCGCGGCGCAGGGAGTTTTGGGCTTCTACAAGGCTCAGGCGGCATATCTCAACGGACAGTAAATCGAATAATCCCAAATAATGCAGATTACCCGCCGGAAAACATTAGAATTTTCGGCGGGTACGGTTTTATTGTCGAACCGGTCTTTGAATTGTTGAATGATTGTTCGTACGACCTTGCTTATTTTGATCAGACACATTTATGGCGATAATTTATAAATATAGCTTAAATTATCATAAAATTTTTGTCGATAAGGATGGTATTTTATTGAAAATGTGTTAATAGGTATTGAATTATTATATTTTCCAGTGTATAATATTTATAAATGCATTGGATGATTCATAATAAATCGCTTTGATTCATATCAAAGAATGAACCTGGGCATCCTATAAGCAAATAAGGAAGAGAGGATATTTATTTTTCATGAAAAAGCAAATCGCAAAGGCCGCGGCCATACTTATCGCAGCCGCCATGTTGATACCGCTGGTATCATGCGCTCCGAAGGAGCCGATCAAAACCGGAAATAACACAGGCGCAACAGTGACAAAGACAGCAACAGAGGAGATCACGGAGGAAAAAGAACCTGATCTTGTAATGCCGGAGGGCATGCTGGACAGGGAATTCAGAATACTCGGAACAAGCGCTGAAGAATATAATAACAACCTTGATATTTTTGCAACAGAAAAACTGGACGAGCCGATCAACGACTCGGTATATGACAGAAATCAAAAGCTGCTCGACAATTACGGCATCACAATAACCGGAACCATCAGCACAACCGTTTATTCTGACGCGCAGAAAAACATTCAGGCTAACGACGATGTATACGATATGTATATGGTGCCGATGAACGACGCGTCCACGCTGGCTATGCAGGACTACCTTGTCGATCTGAAAACCATCGAATGGCTCAATATAGACAATCCGTGGTGGGATCAGAACGCAAACCGTGACCTTTCAATTAACCATAAGATATATTTTACGACAGGAGATATAAGCCTTCTTGACGAAGACCTTTGCTTCTGCATAATATTTAACAAGGATGCTCTTCAGACGCTCAATCTTCCCGATCCTTACCAGATGGTAAAGGACAAGACATGGACGATTGACAATTTCATGAACATCATAAAAGACGTTTACACGGACGACGGAAACGGAAAGCCGGACACCTATGACCAGTGGGGTCTTATGACGCATGTCAATAACGCCACTGTATGGTATCTCGGAACCGGCGAAAGAATGATCACAAAAGACGAAAACGATCTGCCGGTATTCGGAATGGATTCTCCGCGCGCGGCGGAGGCTATGGAAAAAGTGCTTTCCGCTATGACAAGCGATAAAATAATACGCGGCGAGGATATCACCAATGACAGATGGGCCACACAGCTTGCGATGACAGTCGACGGCAGAAGCGTTTTCCGCTCGACCATCTTCTCCGTTGCAAGAGATCTCCGCAGTATGAAAATGGATTTCGGTATTCTTCCGAATCCGCTTCTCGACGAGAACCAGGAAAATTATTGCACATTTACCAGCGCATGGCAGTATCTGCCCGGCGTCTGCGTACCGACTACTAATTCGTCGCTTGAAGAAACCGGCGCCATACTCGAAGCCATGGCATATTGGGGCCACGAAATTATCAAGCCGGCATTCTATGACGTTTCTCTCAAGGGAATATTGCTCCGTGATGAAGAATCGAAAGATATGCTTGATATCATATTCGGATCGAAGGTTTACGATATCGGATATATCTACGATATAGGCGGCATGCGCTGGATCCTTCGCGACCTCGCGCAGCAAAAGAGCACCTCTTTCTCGTCAAGCGTGGATGCAATACGCGATAAAGTCAATACCGGCATTGAGGATCTGATCACAAAATACGGCGCTTAAAGAGAAAAGCTCATCTGCTAGAGACTTTTCTTGCTAAAACAGTAATTATCGTCACTTTAAATAATTGAAATTGCGCGGAGACCGCTTAAAAGGCCTCCGCGCTTTGTTAAGGAGCAATATGAACGGAAAAAACAGCGCGTCAAGATACGCTTCAATTTACGTAAAAGCTCGCGGAAGTCTTCTTACCATGCTGATACTTACAATAATTAATGTCATACTTATTTATACAGACGCAAGTATAAGCTTCCCGTTCTCGGCCAGCTTTCCGCAGATAGCAGTGGTTGTCGGAAACCAACTCGCTTTTCAAAGTGGAAACAACGCATGGATATATTTTGCCGCCGCGCTGACCATTATTTCAATTGTTCCGTATTTTATATGCTGGTATCTGTCAAAAAGCCCGAATATATCAATGCTTGTCGCTTTGATATTTTTCTGCGTTGATACAATATTCCTGATTTTTCTTGCTTTCCTTGCGTTTGATACATATTTGATTATGGATTTTGCCTTTCACGGCTGGGTGATATACTCTCTGGCGATTGGCGTCTCCGCCGCGTTCAAATTTAAAAAGCTTCCGCCCGAACAGCTTGCGGAAGCCTTTAACGACATTAATAAGAATCAAAGACCTGTGTTCGACCCGAAATTATACAGCGAAGAAGCTTCCGCGCTTAGAGATGATGTTTCCGGAAAAGGAAGGCAGATTATTTCGGCTGTAAACGGAGCAGACACGGTTATTGTTAAGCGCAGATACGGTGTGACGGAGCTAATTATTAATCAAAAGGTTTACGCCGAATATAAAGGCCTGTTGGAAGTGTCTTATTATATAGTAGCAAATGTCGGAGGCACTGTATACCGCACCGAGTTTGTGTCGAACGGTTTCTCGGGGATTCAAAGACTGTATGCCGATGAAAAATGTATAGGAGAAAAAAAGAGGATCAGATAAAAGGTCTCTATGCCTGGTTTACTGCGTATATCGGCGGTCAGTCCGCCGCATACGAATCGGATTCCGAAATAATCCCTCCGCATTGCCGGATTATACGCATGACATTATAAAGAGCCTGATCGTCAAAGCTGACCCTGAGCCTGTGGGGTCTGCGCGTGGGATCCGTTGAGTTCGAATTATATCCCTTTATTGCAAACGGGGTATCTCCGTAAGGATTTCCGTTGTCGATTCCCCAGTAAGCATTAAGCCCGCAGTCATTTGAAAACAGCCCGTGCCTCGGCATGGCCGAACCGGGATTTTCATTGGTAAGAGAAACGTAATCCGAGTATGGATTAAGCTGCAGTATACAAAGCTCGGCGTCTTCCGCGCCGGAAAAGTAGGCGGTTATAGATTTCATGATTATATTCCTTTTTATTGTAATATTTCAATAATATTCTTTCCCTTAAGTCCGTAAAGATACACGGGAAAAAAAGACATGGAAATCGAGGATGATTATTACAGTAATGTTACAGTACGGAAAATCTCTTGAAATTGGAAAATAAATGTTGTATTATTAGGATGCGGGGGCAGAAATGCCCAGCAACAAATTATTATTTTATATTATCAGGAGGAAAAAAATGAAGCGTACAAAATTCCTTGCCGCTTTACTTGCCGTTCTTTTCGTAATCGGATCGATCTCGGCAGGAGCGGAAGCGTATTTCAACGATTTCAAGCCGACGACCAGCAACGCACAGCTTTACAAAAACGTTGTTCTTCTTTACGAGCTTGGAATACTCAAAGGCTATGAAGAAACCGACGCGAGCGGAGCCGCCGTTCTCAACATCGGTCTCGACAGAAATGTAACCCGTTCAGAAATGGCGGCGTTCATCTTCAGACTTATCACCACTTATGTTGATAAGGACCTGCAGGGCGGAACAAATGCCACCACATTCACAGACCTTACGGAAAATGAATGGTATATCAACTATATCAACTGGTGCGTAAACAAGGGCATCATCAACGGCAGAGACGCAAACAGCTTTGACCCGGATGCCAATGTATCCTATGACGAAGCAATCAAGATGGTTGTTGCCTCCCTTGGCTATACCGGTCTTGTTTATCCGTTCGGATACAACTATCAGCTCCGCAATCTTCTTGATTTAGAAGGTATGAAGCTCAGCGATCTTCTCCCCAATTATAAAGCAGACACCGCGACCGTAAGCTATCCGGCTACCCGTGAGGACATAGTCAATATGCTTGCTTTCGCGTTCATCGCTCCGATGAACGAAACATACACTACTTATGAAAACGTCGGTGGTGTTACCGTTACAAAACAAGTGCATAAGGTTCTTGCAGATGATGTTTGGAAAGAAGCAGGAACTGCCGTAACCACAAACAGCTATCTCGTTATGGCTACCGCGGGCAGAACACTTGAAGCTGCAACCGCATGGAACGGCAAAGACGGAGACAAAGTCAAAGATCTCAAATGCGAGCTTTTAAACGATAAAGGCGAACGCGTCGCTACCCCGACGATCGTTTATTTCACATTCGCAGAACTCGGAATCTCTGACAAAACCAGCGATTATCTCGGCGCAAAGATCACAGCTACCAAGGTTACGAAGACGGACAAATACGAAAAAGTAACCAGCTATTTTGTCGGTCCTCTCACCGAGACTCTCTTCGCAAAAGAATATAAGAATGTTGCTCTCTCCACCGAGACAGTGACCACCGGCACCGATGCAGAAAAAGGCGACTGGCTCACAGTCACTCCTTCCGGCGTCACAGGTCAAAGAAAGAAAATTGCCGATACCAATCTCTTTGATGTAGCAGCTCGTTCCAACACAGTATTCGATTATACGACTGCTGTAGCGAATAAGACAGCATTATTCACCGCTCTTAAAGCAGGAGCTGAATATTATGCAACCGTGCTTGATATATTTGCCGACGGCAAATTTGATTATGTAACTGTTGCACGTAAAGCTCTCGGCCTCCGCGGCGATGCCATAGAAGCTACAAGCAGCGTTGGCGCAAAGACAACGATAAAAACCCTCGGTGCGAACGCAGTTGCCTCCATCGGAACCAAGGCAAACCTTGTTTCTTTAGGAGCTAGTGTTGACGTTCTTGACACTGATATTCGCAACGACTGCGAAGCAGTTAAGGGCGACTTCTTTGTGTACTATGTTCTTGCCAACAAGTACATACTTGAAAAAACTGTAGAATATCAGGATGGAATTGTTACAAAAGCAGTCCAGAGCTCCGGCAAATACACATGGACAATCGCTCTTGACAAGCTTGCCCAGGACGGCAGCACAGTTAAGATCGACGTAACTCTTCCCACCTCAAACGCTCCTCTCGCAAACGGCGTGACTATTTCAAACGAAGGCGCGTTCATTCAGCCGGCTACAGAAGCTTCCTTCATCATCTATGCCGGCAAGCTTTATGCAGTTACGGCAGAAGGTACACCCGCTCCTACCACAAGAACAACCCTTGGCGTATTCTACGGAATGTACAGCAGAACAGTCAAATCTATGACGCCGACCTATGTAGCTGACGGCCTTGGATATAAGCTTGTATATACAGTAGTTTATGACTATAACGCTCTTATGGCGCTTGACAATAAGGACGGCACAGGATATATCCAGAAAGTCAAGTTCAATGCATATGGCACCGCTGACTTTAACAAATATTTCGGAGAAATTGCTCCGACAGACTTGAAAGTCGGCTATGAGCAGTTAGCACTGGAACAGACTGTAGTAGATCTAACAGCTCCAATAGATTCCAGACTTCCCGGTTATACAATAGCAGTTCCCGCTGCAGGCGAAGTACCCGCTCAATATGCATTTACGAATTCTACTCCGGTAGAATACACAGTGGATGCCAACAGCGTGTATACTATGTATGCCGCGGTCACCGCAGAAGCTGCCGAATCTGTTGTTAAAGTTTCCGGAGTAGACTATACATCATTGTATATCGTATTCAATCCGTCCACTGGATACTATGAACTTTACAAGAGCAAAGCTGGATATGCAGCTCCTGTACTTCTTAACACATTCAAATGCGACAGCGAAACAAGAATCATTACCTCAGATGTACTGACAAGAAACTCTTACATCGCGAAGAATTTCGGCGAAGCGACCTATCATCCGGTAAAAACAAACTTTGATTATGTACCGTATGACGAATTCAAAGTTGACGTTCTCTCTCTTGATAATGTTGCTGCAGGAATACCTACGGTAATATTCAAGGCTGTTACAGATCCTATCACCAGCAGAACAGTTCTTACGCTTCGTGAAGTTTATGTAAATAAAGCAGTCGAAGCGAATTACGATGCTCCTATAGGAGACGTAGATCTCGAAGACATTGCATACAACACCACAGTACTCAAGAGCATTGATTCCACATCAGTGGAAGGCAAGACCGCGACAGTAGCTTACACCTTGTTGAATCCTTACAATAAGGCTTCCAAACAGGTTGTAAAATCTTTCGAGGGAACTGATATTGCTGACGCAATGAACAAGCTGAACGCATATATCACAGACACTCTTGAGGATATGCTCGGCAGACCTGTATTTGACGATGATGGTACGCTTGAGTTAGATTACGATTCGTTTAGCTTCTACTACGCAACTGCCGGTGGAACTACAGAAGGTAACGTAATCTACGGAAAAGCATCTGTTGTTTTCACAGCATCTGACAGTTATATTGTAGAAATTGACAATTTCCCCGGCAAATACTTTAAGATCAAAAATGACTGCAATATATTTAACTGGAATCTTGATGCAGCTGGAAACGGTGTACTTCAGTATATCGATTACGGCACAGCGATCACGGTTCGGAAAACAGACAAGACCTACAATCTTGATAACCAAGAGCTTATGTTCGTACTTGACGGCGAAAACAATATAGCATTCGCCGCTACCGTTAAACTCGGATACGATTTGACAGACTTGGCAAATTACACCGATGTCAGCAACACAATTGGAGCTGATGTAGACGTAACTTACACAAAGAGCTTCCTCAAATGGTATGACAATATGTGCATCGCAGCTGCAAAGGCTAATATTGAAGCTGCCTCTTATACATCTGCACAGGCAAATGCAGCCACAGCAGCAGCAGCATTAACAAAAGCTCAGGCATTGGTTGATGCATTAACCTTAAATGGGACAACAGCAACAGCAGTAGCAGGAACCTTTACAGCAGCTACAGCTGGAACTGAGGGTACACCTGCTGGAGTTAACGGTTCTTATACCTTTACAGTGGAAATTGCAAAAGGAACAGGAACCACAGCAACATCAGCAGTAAAGACCATGACAATCACTGCTACCCCTAACCCTGCAGATTAATTTAAAGTAATAATTTGTTGACAGAGGCGCTGCCCGTTGGGCGGCGCCTTTGCTTATTGTCATCTATACATTAATATATTTTCTTTTATCTCCCGTATTGCAAAGGCAAAATAAAATGATATAATAAAAAAGATGTGAAAAAATAAGACGTATGATGATATGCATAACAGGAGAAAAAGGATGAAAAAAGGTTTCAGCAACGAAAAATATGTTGAATTGCAATCGGAAAAGATAATCGAGAGGATAAATCTCTTCGACAACAAGCTTTATCTCGAATTCGGAGGTAAGCTTTTTGACGATCTGCACGCTTCCCGTGTGCTGCCGGGCTTTTTGCCGGATACAAAGGTAAAGCTGTTACAGAAATTAAAGGACAAAGCGGAAATAATCGTAATAATAAATGCCGGCGATATAGAGAGAAAAAAGATTCGCGCCGATTACGGTATAACATATGACATGGATGTCTTGAGACTCATCGACAATTTAAGAAGCATGGATATATATGTAAGCGCGATTGTGATCACGCAATACACCGGACAGCCGTCGGCGGAAATGTTCCAAAAAAAGCTTTTGATCCGCAACGAGAGAGTGTATATACACAAAAACATAAAAGGATATCCGAACGACGTAGACACGATAGTAAGCGACAACGGATACGGCGCTAATCCGTTCATAGAAACAACGCGTCCGCTCGTGGTCGTTACGGCACCCGGCCCGGGCAGCGGAAAGCTCGCGACCTGCCTTTCTCAGCTGTATCATGAGCATAAAAGAGGCATAAAAGCGGGATATGCAAAATTCGAGACCTTTCCGATCTGGAATCTGCCGCTCAAGCATACTGTGAATATTGCGTATGAGGCGGCGACGGCCGACCTTAAGGATGTCAATATGATCGACCCGTATCATCTGGACAGCTACAGCATATCAACCGTGAATTACAACAGGGATATAGAAGCGTTCCCGGTTCTGAATACTATATTGTCAAAGATCACCGGCGACCAATTCTCATACAAATCGCCTACAGATATGGGCGTAAACATGGCCGGATACTGTATAACCGACGATTCCGCATGCAGAGACGCGGCGAAGCAGGAAATTATTAGACGTTCTTATAAAGCGTGGTGCGATTATAAAAACGGCATAGCGAATATAGACACAGCGCACCGCGTGGACGCTCTTATGAAGGAAGTCGGCGCGACAAAGGAAGACAGACCGGTTGTGGCCGCCGCTCTTGAAAAAGCAACAGCGTCGGGATATCCGTCGATAGCTATACAGATGCCAGACGGGAAAATAATCACCGGACGAACCGGAGAACATCTGAATGCCCCCGCCGCATCGATGATAAACGCGATAAAATACCTTGCGGGAATACGTGATTCGCTTCATCTGATATCTCCGCTTATCCTGGAGCCGATTATGCAGATAAAGACGACAGTATTGAGCGAATCGGGAGTGAAACTGAATCTTGAAGAGGCGCTGATCGCGCTCAGCATATGCGCGGCAACAAATTCTATGGTTTCGCTTGCGCTGACAAAGCTCGGAGAGCTCAAAAATGTTGAAGCTCATTATACAAAAATGCTTTCGTCCGCCGATGAAGCGGTTTTCAGAAAATTGGGCGTTAATATAACCTGCGAGCCGGAATTCAGCTCTAAAAACCTCTATATAAAATAAAATATTTTATACTTTTATAATTAATCTGCCGGAACACATAGTGAATGGAGACAAAGCAAATGAGAATCAGACTCATGACCTTCAATATTCAGCATGGATTCGACCATGTGGAAAAAGGCGGTATCAGGCTTGATAAGATGGCGGATGTAATATGCCGTTTTGATCCTGATATCATCGCTCTTAACGAAGTGAGAAGCGGCGGAGAATACGGCAATCAGGAAAAAATACTGTCTGAATTGACAGGTATGAAGCATCACGCTTTCGCGCAGGCGATATGCGACGGACACGGACCTTACGGAAACGCGCTGTTGTCGAAATATCCTATAAAATCCGCCCTGACATATCCCGTTGAAGACACATATTACGATAAGCTCAATCATTACGAATCCCGGGTCATTATGAAATCCGAAATATTGCTTCCCGGGTCAGATGATCAAATACTGAGTGTATTCATATCGCATTTCGGATATCAGTCGCCCGCGGAAGCCAAAAACGGCATAAAATTATTAAAATCTCTGACCGCACAGGTTCAAGTCCCGTTTGTATTCATGGGAGATCTGAACAACACGCCGGATTCTCCCGCGCTTGCGCCGCTGTTTGATATGCTTGACGACACAATAAAGCTCGCCGGCGCCGCGGCGGCACAAAAACCAAGCTTTCCATCAGACAATCCAAAAGAAAAAATAGATTATATTTTTGTTTCACACGGATTGCGCTGCGTCAACGCGGACATTCCTCTCGATGCCATCGCTTCCGATCATCTTCCGCATATCGCGGAGATTGAAATTTAAAGGTATAAGCTACGCGGCTTCTCAATTTTAAAAATAACGCCCCTCTGGGGCGTTATTTTGTGATCCACAATACGAAAAATCAAAAAATAATAAAAAATATATTGATATTTAGTAATTTAGGGGTTATAATATATATGATCTTACCGCGCAAATGAATATGATCCGTATTCAAATAGTCGTGCGCGGATGCGGCGTTTATGGATAAAGAGACAATAATAAACACAAATACATCGGCGGCGGTTGTCACAGATCAGCTATGGTTTGCGCGTACAATATTGCATTGCGATCTCAACAATTTTTTTGCGTCGGTTGAATGCTTATATGATCCCGCGCTTAAAGGTGTCACTATGGCCGTGGGCGGCAGCATAGAAGACAGGCACGGTATAATACTTGCGAAAAACGAGGCGGCAAAGCGCTACGGCGTGAAGACGGCGCAGACTATAGGAGAAGCAAAAAGCTTGTGCCCCGGGCTTGTCATAGTGCCGCCGCATTACGAAAAATATCTGAAATTCTCGCGCGCCGTGAGGAAGATATTTTTAGATTATACTCCGCTTGTGGAGCCGTTCGGAATAGACGAAGCCTGGCTTGATATAACTCACTGCGCTTCTTCATACGGCGGCGGCAAGGCGTTGGCGGATATCATACGCGAGCGGGTGAAGTTTGAGCTGGGAATTACGCTTTCGGTCGGGGTCAGCTTCAACAAGGTCTTTGCCAAGCTCGGAAGCGATATGAAAAAGCCCGACGGAACGACGGTCATCGGAGCATCGGAGTTTCGGGACAAAATATGGGGGCTTCCGGCGCAGGATCTTTTATGCGTAGGACGTTCAACACAAAAAAAGCTGAACAAATGCGGTATATATACAATAGGTGAGATCGCGCAGAGCGGCCGGATATTCATGGAAAAAATATTCGGGAAATGCGGAGGCGTGCTTTGGGAATACGCGAACGGGATGGAATGCTCTCCCGTGTCCGAATACGGCGTTTTTTCCGATGTGAAATCGGTCGGCAACAGCTCGACTTCTCCTTTTGACATAACCTCTCCGGAGGCCGCGCGTGCGCTGATAATGGTGCTGTGCGAAAGCGTAGGAACAAGACTGCGCGAGCATGGAATGAGATGCGGGAATGTGGCTGTTTCCGCAAGGACAAAAACGCTCGTCACTTCAGAAAAAAGTGAGAAGTTGAAAAGCCCGATTTTATCCACGCGCGCGCTTTACGAAAATGCCGTCCGCATATTTGAGGGATGGTATGACTGGAAGGAGCCGATCCGATCAATAGGAGTAAGAGCGCAGTCCCTCAGCGTCGGAACGGGAACTCAGATTTCTCTTTTTGAGGACGAATACAGCGCGGAGGAGATAGACCGCGTCATAGATTCGCTCGGAAGGAGATTTGGCTACGGCACGGTGACGAGAGGACGCGCCATGCTTCATCGCATACGCGAACGGCCTCCGCTCGCGTTCGGAGCGGCGTCGCGCGGCGCGCATGACCCCACTTTGCCTCCGGCGGAAATAGAAGTGTGCTGAAAGGAACGCCTTAAGGACCCTTTTGGGAAAAGGGTCCTTAAGAATCCCCTAAAACTCATTTCAAAACCAAGGAGTACCCCGAAACTCATTATTGAGCTGTTCCGAATTAGCTTTTGAGGGTATGAGGACTTTTAATGAAAAGTCTACGTCTGCCCGAATTAGCTTTTTGGGGTCCGGGGACTTTTTCGCGAAAAAGCCCCCGGCGTATTTCCGTAACTTATAACTCAAACAGAGAGGCGATTATGAATACAGAAAAGGTTTATGTAGAAACAATCGTGAAATTTACGCCGGGCGGCGATATCACACCTCTATCCATAGTATACAGCGACGGGATAAAATACAGAATCGATCGTATCTCGGACGTGCGTCCGGCGGCAAGCCTTAAGGCCGGCGGCGCGGGGATCCGCTATACGGTAAGGATAACAGGCAGAGAGACATATTTGTTTCTTGAGGGAAAACGCTGGTTTGTCGAAGGAAAATCCGACAGCACGCGGCATACCACTTGCGAGCATTTATGAGCGGGATATAATATTTTCAAATGACAGCAGGCGAAAATAAATCAAAAAAATGATGGAACAATATGTTGTATGTATATTGACAAAGCCCACAATATATAGTAATATAGAGTTCCTACGAAAAATCACTTTTCCGTAAATCATATATACCAATGGAAAAAGTCATTATCGCATAATAAAAACGAAATGCGGATTATGTTTTTCGCGGGTAAAAAATAATTATTTAAAGGATAACGGCTATGATAAAATCAATAAAAAAGAGAAACGGAGAAATCGTTCCGTTCAAACCAGAAAAAATAACATGGGCGATCTTCAAGGCGGCGAACGCCGTTGGCGGAGATAATTTCGAAATGGCCGAAGAGCTCGGCAATCAGGTATGTGAAGTCGCCGAAAAGCAATATGGCGATACAGTCGTTGATGTCGAGCAGATACAGGATATAGTAGAAAAAGTGCTTATCGAAAAGGGTCACGCGCGCACGGCAAAAGCTTTTATCCTTTACCGTGAAAAGCGCCGCGGCGCGAGAGAAGCGAACGCGCTCATTGGTGCGACTATCGAAATGTTCTCGAATTACCTCAGCGACATGGACTGGAAGATTAAAGAGAACGCAAATACTCAAAAATCCATTAACGGAATGAACAATTACATACGTGAAACATTTACAAAGCAGTATTGGCTTCACGAGGTGTATCCGGAGGAGATACGCAACGCGCATGTTTCCGGCGACATTCATCTGCACGATCTTGGCTTTTTCGGACCGTACTGCGCGGGATGGGATCTGAGGATGCTTCTGCTGGATGGCTTCGGAGGCGTTCCCGGAAAGGTCGAATCCCGTCCGGCAAAGCATCTGCGCACCTTCCTCGGACAGGTTGTTAATTCCACATTCACAACACAGGGCGAGACGGCCGGAGCTCAGGCATGGTCTTCGATTGATACATACTGCGCCCCGTTTATACGTTATGACAATCTCGATTATAAACAGATTAAGCAGGCGCTTCAGGAATTTATCTTCAATCTCAACGTGCCTACGCGCGTCGGCTTTCAGTGTCCGTTCTCCAATCTGACCTTTGATATAACGCCGCCTTCCACTTTAAAGGATCAGGCGGTTATCGTCGGCGGCGAATACAAGGATGAAGTTTACGGCGATTTTCAAAAAGAAATGGATTTGTTCAATATAGCGTTCTGTGACGTGATGATGGAAGGCGATAAAAAGGGCAGAGTATTCACATTCCCGATCCCCACGATCAACGTGACGAAAAATTTTATGTGGGACAGTCCGGTGGTAAATAAATTCATGGATATCACCTGCAAATACGGTGTCCCGTATTTCGCGAATTACTTGAATTCCGATCTTTCGCCGGAAGACGCTCTGTCGATGTGCTGCCGTCTGAGGCTCAACACGAAGGAACTGCGTAAACGCGGCGGCGGGCTTTTCGGTTCTAACCCGCTCACCGGATCGATCGGTGTCGTTACAATAAATCTTCCGCGCATAGCATATCTTTCAAAAACCGAAAACGAATACAAGGCCCGTCTTTGGAAACAAATGCAGATTTCCAAAAACAGCCTTGAGATAAAACGTAAAACTATTGAGGAGCAGACGAGAAACGGCATGTATCCGTATTCCTCCAATTTTCTCAAGGATGTTTATGCACGCACAGGCAGTTATTGGTTCAATCATTTCAATACAATCGGGCTTGTCGGCATGAATGAAGCGTCACTTAACTTCTTGGGCAAGGATATCACAACTCCCGAGGGTCAGAAGTTTGCGAAAATGACGCTTAACTATATGCGTGATGAAATTGTCAAAATGCAGGAGGAGACCGGGCACGTATACAACCTAGAGGCAACTCCGGCGGAGGGCACGAGCTATCGTCTTGCCAGCCTTGACAAGGAGAAATATTCTGATATTATATCGGCGGGAGAAAAAGTACCTTATTACACAAATTCCTCTCAGCTGCCTGTCGGATTCACCGATGATATATTCGAGACGCTCGATCTTCAGGATGATTTACAGACTCTTTACACAGGCGGGACCGTTCTTCATCTTTATCTGGGAGAACAGATTCACGATATAGAGATCGCCAAATCGGTTCTCAAAAAGGCATTTACCAATTACAAGCTGCCATATATTTCTTTCACTCCGACATTTTCCGTATGCCCCGAGCACGGCTATATAAGCGGCGAGGTCTATAAATGCGACAAATGCGGCGCGGAAACCGAGGTTTGGAGCCGTGTCGTCGGATACCTCAGACCTGTCCAGAATTTCCACAAGGGCAAAGCCGAGGAATGGCGCGAACGCAAAAAATATGTTATTAAAGAAGTAACCAACGTATGAGATTCGGCGGATTAGCCAGAACGAGCACGATAGATTTTCCCGGTGTGCTTGCCTGCGTGCTGTTCACGGTCGGATGCGATCTTGACTGTTTTTACTGCCACAACCGCGAGCTGATCGAATCAGAAGCTCCGCAGCTTTCGGAAGAAGAGGTCATGGCCTTTTTGAATAAACGCCGCGGACTTTTGGACGGTGTGGTGATCAGCGGAGGGGAGCCGACACTTATGCCGGATCTTGCCGGATTCGCGTATAACGTGAAGGAAATGGGATACAAGCTGAAGCTCGACACAAATGGGCAGAGGCCGGAGGTCGTCCGCCGGCTTGTCGAAGAACGGCTTTTCGATTATTACGCAGTCGATCTTAAAGCGTCCGGAAACGAGTATTATTCAGTTTGCGGGGGAGACAGAAACAAGACGGAACAGACGGTTGATATACTTAATGAAGCAAAGGCTATGTTTGAACTCCGCACCACAATGTATCCCGGACTTGATTCACAGATGCTTTACGAGCTTCTAAAAAGCGCTCCTACCGCACCGCGCCATAGGCTTAATGTTTTCAGAATGCCTGTAAAATATAAGAAAGCCGATGCGGAAAGGCTCGCGTTGACTGCGCTTAAAGCATATGAGGCCAAAAAGGTCGCGGAGCGTATAAAATCCGAACGCCCAGATACGGAATATATAATAAATGGATAAAAACAAGTAAAATCATCAGAGCGCACCCGCGGGTGCGCCCTGATGATTTTGGTTCTGCTGTCCTCTGGCTTTTTTGATGGCTATAAAGTAAACATACCAGAGACTTTTCTCTCTTTAAGCAGTAATTAAATAATATGCTTATCCCTTTAACACAGCAAGTGTAAGGGGCTTTGACGAGATGGATGCGGACAACAAGTTTTCGAAAAAACCAAAATAGATGTGCCTACGGTTGAAGCGATACGTAAATTCATCGAGATACGATTGAATATACTTTCCGCCCAGTCCATGGAAAGTACCATCAATGAATAGTTTTGCGTTACCAACTATCGTATGCAGCCATTTCAACATGTCTTTGTCTGCATTGAA